>JALZCF010000337.1 GCA_030863245.1 Chloroflexota bacterium | reverse complement strand
CGTCACGATGACCTCGTTGGGCGTAGGGGTGCAGATGGAATTGGAGCGCAACATTCGTGCGGTAGGGCTGGAGACCATCTTCACGAGTCCAAGGGTCGTGGAGCGGGACAATGCGGACCCCTTCGCGCCGGCGGAGGTCGCGCGACCGATCACCCCTGCGTTGGTGGAGGAGATCGAATCCCTTCCGGGGGTCGAGAGCGTGGCCCCGACCATCGAACTGCCCTTCAACATGGACATCCGGATTCACGTAGGCGATGAGAGCGCCCCTATCCGCCTCATCACGGACATCGGCCAGGATATCTTCGAGCCCGACCCGGAGCCCCTAGCGGGGCGCATCCTCCAGCCCGGAGACAGGAGCGGAGTCGTCGTATCGGAGAGAACCGCCGAACAGCTTGGTCGCTCCCCGGAAGCCCTAGTGAGCCAGCCCGCCACCCTTCTCGTGACGACACCCCGTGGCGAACAGACCGAGATACCAACCACCATCGAGGGCGTATCGAGCTTCGAGGGCCGCCGCACCTATATTGGCGTGGAGGAGCGCGCCGCCATCAAGGCATGGTGGTACAACCGCCCAGACTTTCTTGAAGAGGATGGCTACGACTCGCTGCTGGTCCAGGCACGAAGCATCGAAGCGGTGCCGGCCGTATCGGAGGCCCTAGAGGCCCTCGATCTGGAAACCCAGTCGCTCCAGCAGGTCCTCGATCTTGCGGCCCGCATCTTCGCCGTGCTCCAAACGTTGCTGGCAAGCGTGGGCATCTTGGCGCTTTTCGTCGCCTCACTCGGTGTGGTCAACACCATGATCATGGCGATCTACGAGCGCACCCGCGAGATCGGCGTCCTCAAGGCAACCGGCGCCGCTCCTGGCGACATCCACCGCCTCTTCATGGTCGAGGCAGCCCTCATGGGCTTCATGGGCGGCCTAACAGGCGTCATTTTCGGCACCCTCCTCGGCAAGTTCATCGACTGGCTCGCCCACCGCTACCTCGAATCGGAGCAGATCACCGGCATCGGTGCCCTAAGCGTCGTGCCCCCCTGGCTCGCCCTCGGCGCCCTCCTCTTCGGCACCCTCGTCGGCCTCCTCGCCGGCCTCTACCCCGCTGCCCGCGCCGCCCGCCTCGATCCGGTTCAAGCACTCCGCTACGATTAGCCAGGCACCGATACGCCGCAACCCTGATGGCGTTTGAGTCCGGACTTCAGCCAGATTTGACCCAGATTTCACTCGCATTTCACGCTGGTTTCCGCTTTTTTTAAGGGTCACCCAGTAGAATGGAAATCGGTCCTGCTGAACCAGCGTTCGCAGATGGCGTTTTATCCACCCTCATTCGAGCGCTGACAAGGTATCAAGATAGATGACAAAGGGAGCCAACTATGAAAGGCACAAGAATATTGCTGCTGGCTAGCGTAGCCGTCGTTTTCTTAGCCGTCTTGAGCCTCAGCGGGCTGGTTGTGCATGGTAGCGACCCCAACCCAACTTACGCCTGTGCGAGCCCAACTGGACAAGTACGCCTCATACCGGCGGATACCGGCTGTTACCCGGATGAAGGGGCAGTCGTCATGGTCGTGGCAGGAACACTCAGAGACTGAGCGAACCATCAGTTAGCTAGGCGCTACCTTGCGCACAAGCGTCGTATGAGACCTCAGCCCTGGCAGCTTTATTAGCACCGAGCAAACGTACTATGGAGGTAACATCGTGTTGTTGAAAGCACTGGTGCCGCTCTTATTCATCGGGACGCAGTTCATCATTGCCTGGTACGGCAACTTCACGGGCCGGTTGCCCACGCGTGGGAGCTATCTCGGCATCAGCTACGATTCGGTCTTTCTGCGCACGCTGCTAGTGCAGATGGAGTACATCTGGCTCCTGATCCTCATCAACGTCTTGTTCAGCCTGGGCTTCCATCTTGGCTTTAGCAGCTATAAGAACTTCCTGGTGATTGCCGTGCTCTACATCGCCTCGGGACCGATTGCCGCCCTGCTTTTTAACAGCCTCTTCGTCAAAGAGAAGCTGGATGGTGCCCTAGTGCTCGGCATTGCCTTCGTGGTGCTTGGCTCCATCTTGGTGGTCGCGCATAAAGAGGTTCTACAACTAACGGAGATCGTAGGCCAAGCCAGCACCCGCATTGCCCTGCGGTGGACCTCTCATTAACTCTAGCAGCCTCGCCGGCCTCCTACATCCACCTGCCGCTCCGCCATCCGCCAGGCAGACCGTCAGGTTATGATAAGGCTAATTACCGTAAGGGTAGTTGCCGCATTTTCAATGGAGGAGGTTGCTCGGAGTTCATGGCGCGGGGCTGCAGCGACTGGAGCAAAGTGCAATCCTGTTGCGCGAGGTCGAGCACAGTGGTGCGCAAGCTCGCGATTGCACGGAATTCCGGTTCATGAAATCCGTTCCACAACAGTTTGCACGATAACATCCGCACCGCCTACAAAGGTAGCAAACGCGACGAGGTTGGAAGCTACACTTGCCTCCAACCTCGTCTTCACTTTTGCCCTTTAATCTTTGCCTTTTGCCTTCCGCGTTAGCGCGGTACCCACTTCACCGCGTCAAACCCGATCAGCTTTGAGAGGTAGGGCTCGCCGGTGATGTCGTTCAGCGAGACGTAGTCACGCTCGCTGCCCTGGAAGCGATAGGTGCCCAGGGAGATCCACTTGTCCCCGTTGGCGTCCTGATTCACCACTACCTTGGTGTAGCCGTCACGATGGGCGACCCAGTAGTTCGCGGCCGTCGTCGTAGTGTAGCGGTACGGGATGTAGACGAACACCTCGTAGCGACCGGCGTTCAGGGACGGGTACCAGCGTGCCCAGTTGTAGCCAGACTGCTCCTTCGTGTTGTTCCGCGTCCACGTCAGGCGGCCGTTGTAGCCCTCGTTCGCCGTCTGGAACCCAGTGGCGGAGCCACCCATGCGGAAGCCACTGCTGGTGTCGTCGACGATGACCTCGCCCGTTGTAGGTGCTGGTACCGTACCACCACTGATCCGCTCCCAGCGCACCTTCGCTACGGCACCGCCTGTTGCCTCGAAGTACTCCACCCGCACCTCCGCGTTGCCGGCAGGCATGTAGATATCGTAACTGTGGGTGCGCGGTGCCTGAACCTTCCATTGATCGATCACGGCACGTCCCGCCACGTAGACCCGCACGCCGTCATCCGCCGTCGCGTAGAAGCGGTAGGTTCCCGCCTGGAAGTTGACGGTACGGGTGAACCGTGCGCTAAAGTTGTCGGCACTGACGCCCGCGTGTGGCGCGCTCGTGCCCCAATCGAAGTTCACCTCCGATACCGTCGTGTTCACTGCCGGCGTGCCCACCAAGTCACGGTTGTTATAGAACTGCGTGCTCCACGCTCCTGACAAGGGCACAACAGACGCAGGACCCCAGTTGAACCGCAACTGCGCCCCGCCCGAGTTCTCATAGTAGTCCACCACGACGTAATGGTAGCCCGTGGTGAGCGAGATATCGGCACTGTAGGTGCGCGCGGGCTGGTCGAACCACTTGTCAATGATCAGGTCGTTGTCCACATAGACCCGCACGCCGTCGTCCGCCGTTACCGTGAAGCGGTAGTTACCAGCCGCTACGTCGATGTACTTCTCGTATCGGGCAGAGAACCCATTCACATTCACGCCCGGTGCGAAGCTACCGTTGGTACTCCCATAGTTGATCTCGTTCTCCTTCCGCACCAACACTGGATTGCCGCTACGCATGGTATTGTTCCAGTAACTCGCCTGCCACGTCTGATCCGTACTCTCCACACTCACATCCTGTGCTCGGGCCGCTGGCGCGAACGCCGCGAACAGCATCACGAGCAACATCAGAAAAGAAAAGCGCTTCATTGTCGTATCTCCTTATGCTTGCAATGACTTATGTCATAAGGATACGACACTCCACGCCCGCACGCATCGTCCGAGAGGCGGGATTCGTCCTCCGCTAAATGATGGATGTTTTTTCAGGCAACTTGCGGGGTTGGCGTAGGCTTAGGATACGCTACGTACTGTGGCGCCACCCGTAGGCACGCCGGTAGCTGTAGTC
>JALZCF010000328.1 GCA_030863245.1 Chloroflexota bacterium | reverse complement strand
GTAGTACCCATGGCCGTGTTGCGCTCTTCATTGATGGTACCAACTTCTACCACACCATCCGCGACCTAGATATGCATGTGGATTATCGTCGCCTCCTTGAGCATTTCACCGCAGGCGACTCGCTAGTCAGGGCAATCTATTACACAACCTTGTTGGAAGATGGGAAGGCTCCCGATTGGCTCACTCGGTTGCTTGAGTGGCTCTCGTACAATGGCTATCACGTTGTGACGAAGCCAGCCAAGCACGTTCGGCGGCGTATTGTGGGTGAAGATGGTGAGTCCTACTGGGTAGAGGAGGTGAAAGGCGATCTGGACGTCGAGATGACGGTCGATATATTCGGCTTAACCCCCTACTGCGACACCATCTTTCTTTTCAGTGGCGACGGAAGCTTCGTGTATCTGATAAAGGCCGTGCAACGCCGGGGTTGCCGGGTGGTTGTTGTCAGTAGCGAGAAGACGAAGGAAAGCAGTGTAGCCGACGAGATGCGCCGCCAGGCGGACGAGTTCATCGACCTTGTCACGATAGCGGATGAGATCCGGTGGCTGGATGACGGCAGTGACTAGTGGTTAGTGGTTAGTGGGTAGTGGGAGGATGGTGGTTGCTGGGGGTAAATACATGCAAAAAGGCGCGGACTTGATCCGCGCCTTTGTTTTTGTGTGGAGGAGGGGGTGCTAGCTCACGAAGGCTCGCAGCTTGCGGCTTCGGCTTGGGTGGCGTAGCTTGCGTAGTGCCTCTTTTTCGATCTGGCGAATACGCTCGCGTGTCAGGCCGTACTTCTCGCCGATCTCCTTCAATGTGTGCTCGCGACCGTCACGTAGGCCGTAGCGTAGTCGAAGAATGCGCGCCTCACGTGGCGTGAGCGTGGCGAGGGCCTTCGTAAGGTCGTCGTGAAGCCCATCTTCCAGCGCCGCCTCGAACGGTGAGATGCTATCCTCGTCCATCAGGAAGTCGCCGACCGTGGCGCTTCCGTCCTCGTCGCTTACCGGCTTATCGAAGGAGACGGGGTGCTTCGCGAACTGAATGATCTCCTCGACTTTGTCCGGTGTCAGATCCATCTCCTCGGCAATCTGGCCAATGGTGGCTTCCTTGCCTGTATCCTGCGAGATGCGGTAGCTGATCTCCTTTACCTTACGTGCCTTCTCCGCCATGTGGACCGGGAGCCGAATCGTACGTCCCTGATTCGCGACCGCGCGACCGACCGCGTGACGGATCCACCAGGTAGCATAGGTACTGAACTTGTAGCCGCGCTCCGGCTCAAACTTGGTGAGCGCGTGCATCAGCCCCATGTTCCCTTCCTGGATCAAGTCGGTCAGCGGCACGCCGTAACCCCGATAGCGGGTTGCCACACTCACAACCAGGCGCAGGTTGGAGCGGATCAGACGCTGGCGGGCAATCTCTCCCCGGCGTACGATCTGCTCAAGCTCGGCTCGTTCCTCCTCGTCGGTCACCTCGTCGAGTTGCTCGCGCGCCGCCATGGCCTCGCGCCACATCGTAGCCAGCTCCAACTCCTCCTCGCGCTCAAGAAGGTCGTGCTGGGCACCCTCGCGCAGGTACATGGCAACGAGGTTGTCGGTATCCACTTCCTCCAGGCTACCCGTCTCCTGCTTGGTACGCTCAAGAATATCCCTTTCTTCTGTCATTCCTTTTCTTATCTCCTCGCGCTATCTCGCCTTATTCTCCCAAAAGAGTCACTGTGATACTCCAGCTGTGGCAATCGAATTGCTATCATATTTATCCTAGCAATCTTCGCACCTGCAATCCGGATAAACACCTAGACCTAGCATTTTTCGTGCCGCTGGAATCCGCCCTTTTCATCGGTGAGTTCTTCTCTCTTCCCTAGCAATCATGGCACAATGGTCCAGATACCTATTATACATGATAAATATGAGTACAACATTAAAATTTGGGGAGAATACGGAGGGTTTTATGGCGAGACAAAGTTACAGACAGTCCGTTGAGATGTCCGATCTGTTCCGTCTGCAGTTCATCCAGGACGCGCGCCTGTCGCCTGATGGGAGTCGTGTGGTGTACGTCGTTAGTCAGGTGGATGCGGAGGAGGAAAAAGAGTACAGGGCCCTCTGGCTTTTAGCCTTGGCTACTGGAGAGGTGCGTCGACTCGTGGCTGGCGAGAGCTGCGATTTGCAACCTGCGTGGTCGCCGGATGGCAGGCAGATCGCCTTCCTCTCCGACCGTGACGGCAAGCCACAGATCCACCTGATCCCTGCGGACGGCGGTGAGGCGCAACGGCTTACCTCACTCAAGCAGGGGGTGGGAGGCGGCCCGGTGTGGTCGCCTGATGGAACGCAGATTGCCTTCACTGCGGGACCCGAGGAGAAGCCGCTCGATCGGGAGGCGCCCTATCGCCTCACGCGTCCTCTCTATCGCTACGATGCGATCGGCTATCTCGCCAATGAGGTGCAGGACATCTACGTAATTCCTGCCGAGGGTGGGGAGCCGCAGCGATTGACCAACGATGGCTATCACAATACGGAACTGCGCTGGTCGCCCGACGGGCAGGAGCTCCTCTACAGGGCCGCTATGTTTCCGGATTCCTTTCGTTCTCGTCCGACAATGCGGGTGGTGAACCTGGCAGGCGCGGTGCGCGATCTGAGCAGCGAGTGGGGATATGCCTTCTCTGCGGCGTGGCTGCCTGACGGAGAGCAGATCGTTTTTACTGGGATACCCCGTGGTCGCCCTGCTGGTTCGGGAGCTGATCTATGGATCGTCGACCGGCAGGGGGG
>JALZCF010000327.1 GCA_030863245.1 Chloroflexota bacterium | reverse complement strand
GGCGACCTCTCGCCACGGGCGACCATGCCTGCAGCATGATGTCATGCAGGCGGCAATAGTCGAGGGTACCGGCCGCTGCCGTATACTCGCCGCCCTCCTGGTTGGCGATCACCCCTTCATTGATCGGATGGGCATGGAGCAGGTTCAGTTCGATCTGGTTAATCACCAACGGTTGATCGATGGAGTTCTGCAGGAGCGCTATCTGGCCGGCCGTATGGTTACTCACACCAAAATAGCGCACCTTGCCGCTCCGCTGGAGCTCGTCGAACGCCCTGGCTACCTCTTCCGGTTCCACTAAAGGATCGGGGCGATGCAACAAGAGAATATCCAGGTAATCGGTTTGCAAACGCTGCAGACTTCCTTCTACCGAGCGGATGATATGGTCGTAACTGAAATCATAACGTGCCGGCGCCCCCGGCCGAGGGTCATCTCGGAATCGGATGCCGCACTTGGATTGAATGACAATATTGTCCCGCAGCTCCGGCATCTGCTGCAATACCTCCCCAAACACAGCTTCTGCCTTGCCCAATGCATAGATATCCGCGTGATCGAACAGATTGATCCCCTGTTCGAACGCCGTCGTGACGACCTCGGCAGCCTTTGATTTCTCGGCGTCGGTTATAGGTGTTTGATCCCAGCTCCCAAGACCCATGCACCCGTAACCGATCCGCGATACGTCCAACTCTGTCTCAGGGACTCGATATGTTTTCAAGTTCGGCCTCCTTGGCTCCGAGCTTCACCGCATCAACCCCTCGGCGGCTAACAACTACATCTCCCACCGCGGGGCCTACAGTGTAGATACGGTAGCAAAGGGACGGAGCTACGCCAACCTATACCATCTACTGTTCCAGTTTGCGGGCTCGCACGAAGGTGCTCGCGAAGCGTCCCACGATATCTTCAGCCATGCTGTCCCCTAGGTCAGTTACCCACAACGGTAGAGGCTGCGGCAGGTCGGCAAGCGTGTAGCGCCGCGTGGTCTGCAGGTCAATTTCGCTGAAGCCTACCTCAGCCAGACCCTCGCGACATTCTGCATCTGTCAACGCGCCCGCAATGCATCCCGCCCACGCTGAGAGGTCGCGCCGCATCGCGCTGTGGTCCAGAGCCGATGGGAGTCCTCCATGGATCACGATATCCGACACCGCGAAGCGGCCACCTGGCTTGAGCACGCGGAACGCTTCGCGCAGCACCGCTTCTTTGTCGGTCGCCAAGTTGATGACGCAGTTCGAGATGATAACGTCTACGCTGTTGTCGGGCAGTGGGATATTAGCAATGTCCCCCTTCAGGAAGGCCACATTCTCCACTCCCGCCTCGGCCGCGTTACGCCGCGCGAGTTCCAGCATCTCGTCTGTCATGTCCACCCCATAGGCGAAACCGGTCGGCCCCACGCGGCGCGCGGAGAGCAACACGTCGATGCCACCCCCGCTTCCCAAGTCGAGCACCACCTCCCCTGCGTGCAGCTCGGCTAGCGCGGTGGGATAGCCACACCCGAGTGAGGCCAGCGCAGCCTACAGGGGAAGACCCTCCAGTTCCTCGACCGTGTAGAGTCCCTGCGAGATGCTATCGCCCGACTCGCTCCCGCAGCAGCTGCTGCTCCCACAGCAGCCGCTGTCCGCTTGCCCGTCCAGCACTTTCACGGCGATCGATCCATAGCGATCCCGCACTGCGTCGGTAATTTGCTTGTTGGTCGTCATCAGAATCCTCCTTGTAGAGTGAGATAGGGGAACGACTTGTCATCGTAGATTTACGATATGATTCGACAAAAAAAGAGGCGCCTAACAGCACGCCGCCTCGGCGAGCTCGAACGCCATCTCATCCACCTGTCGGCGGAACCACTCCAACGCCTCGAGATCAAGACAGTAGCTGCGCGCCGGGCCTTCGATCTCCCCGCAGACAATCCCTGCCTCGCGCAGCACCTTGAGATGCTGGCTGACTGTGGATTGCGCCAGATCGGCAAAGTCCACCAGATCGCCCGTGATGCAGTAGGGATGCTCGACCATATAGCGCACCATCCGATAGCGGATCGGGTTGCTCAGCGCCTTGAAGATGCGCAGCAAGCGTTTTTCGTCTTGGGACAGGAAAACGTCTTTCATCGTTGGCGTGATTCCCTCTATCGCATTCTTACGATACATCGTAATTATACGATAAAATCTGCCTTTGTCAAGAGCCAATTTCCGCCACTTGTTCTGTGTCCGATTGGGTTTGTCATTTCATGGTATGACATTTGTCACTTGCTGCTCTCATAACAATGCAGAACGGCTACTTACACCATATAAACTGTCGATAAGTTGACCATTATCTACCTGCAAGCTATTATAGGCAAGCAATACTGTTAGAAAGGTATTGCTACAAGTCTATTACCAAGGAGATGAGAATCATGGCCACTGCTGTCTATTCTATCGGTGATGTTGCTGAAACATTAGGTGTTCACCCACAGACCCTGCGCAACTGGGAGCGCGCGGGCCTGATCAAACCCACCCGGGTCGGTGGAAATCGCCGGGTCTATTTCGACGAGGATATGGAGCTACTCCGCTACATCCTACACCTCGAGCGTGAAGAAGGACTTCGCGTGGCCGGCATCCGCATGGTGCTGCGCCTGGAAGGCAAACTCCCATAATCCCATCCATAAGGAAATAGTTTTCATGGCAATAACACGTGAGCGTTTCGAACAGGGAATGACCTACGACGAGTACAAGGCGCAGATGACGCGCAACCGGGAGCGGCTTGAGGAGAACGAGCGGACGATCGTTCTCTCTGAGGAGGATGTCGAATTCTTCAAGCAACTCCCCCAGCCACTAGATGTGCTGGTGCTCGTCGAGGACTGGTGCGGCGACGTGGTGGCGAATGTTCCGGTGCTGGCGCGGCTCGCCGCTGAGAGCGAGAAGCTCAACCTGCGCTTCTTCCTGCGCGACCAGAACCTCGATCTAATGGATCAGTACCTGAACCAAGGTGAATTTCGCTCCATCCCCACCTTCGTCTTCTTCGATCAGGATTTCAATGAACTGGGGCATTGGATCGAGCGTCCAGCCGCGATCACGGAGATGCAGCGGGAGATGCTGAGCGAGCTCTTTGCGACCGATCCGGCACTCGAGGGCCAGTCGATGGGGACCTCGCCTGCGCTCTTACCCGAGGCGGCGCGTATGCACCTAGGGCAGGCCTTCGGCACCTTCCGAGCTGAGACCCGGGAGATCTCCGACCGCGAGGTCGTACGCGAGATTCGCGATCTGCTCGCCCAACGTTTCGAGACCAGCGAGTGAGCAGGGTAGCAATGGAAGAATCCATCCATACAAGCACCCCACCCCAGCCTGTCAAGGTGCGCATCGTCTACTGCGCCTCCTGTGGCTACGAGCCGCAGACCCTCGACTTGGTCTCGGCGCTCATGCACACCTTCATCTACGACCTCGCCGCGATCGAGCTCATCCCCTGGCAGGACGGTACCTTTGACGTCGTCGTCGACGGCGACCTCGTCCACTCGATGGCTCGTGACGGCGGCTTCCCGGACAACAACACGATCATCCAGGCCGTCCGCGCGCGACTCGCGCGCTACCTGAAGGATCAATGACCGAGATGATTGTGACTTATACCAATTTCGTCCTGAAATCTCATAAATGGTTCGTAGATGTCGTGTTAAAAGTCAAGGAGTATGAGCCATCGAGGCATGCTCTGGGTCAAAGGGTTTACCGGTCTTCAAGACGCCATAGCAGAGGTGGAGCAACTTGCGCATCACGGCCACAACAATCGTCATCTTGCTCTTACCACGCGCCTCCAGCCGTGCTCGAAAGGCGGCAATGATCGGATTCCACTGGTGGGCCGAGAGGGCCGGCATGTACAAGACGCGCCGCAAGTGGGCGTTGCCCCACTTGACGAGGTGGCCGGGGTCGTCGAGCGAGCGGCCCGACTGGCGCTGACCGGGGGTCAGGCCGGCGTAGGCGGCCAGCTGCGCAGCCTGTGCGAAGCGACTGACGTCCGGCACCTCGGCCAGAAAGGTCGCCGCACAGGTCGCGCCGATGCCCGGAATCGAGGTCAAGCGTGCCTGCTTGGCCTGCAAGGCCGGATGCTGCGCGATGTGCGTCTCGATCTGCGCTTCGAGGGTCATGATCTGGTCGTCCAGGAAGGCCAGATGGGCGTCAATCGCGGCGCGGACAGTCGCTGCGTGGCCGCTCGCTTCCAGGCGGTTGCGTTCGCGTTGGCGGTCGCTCTGAAGGGCCGCGAGATGGCGCACCATCGCACGCAGTTCACGGTAGGCGGGAGCGGGCGGCTGCCAGGCGCGCGGCCGATGGACCCGCCCGTAGGCGGCAATCGTGCGCGCGTCCTGCGGGTCAGTCTTGTTGCGCTGCATCGTCGCCTCGGCATGGCGCTTGATCAGTTTGGGATTAATCACGCTGACCCGGCAGCCCTGCTCATGCAGGGAGTGCGCCAGGGCTTCCCAGTAGGGCCCGGTTGCTTCCAGATAGACTTCCACCTGCCTGTCGAGTGGCCCGTCCAGTCGGTTGCGCAGCCAACGGGTCAGTTTGCCAAAGCCCTGCGCATCATTGGTGAACTGCCCGCGGGCGGAGTGTAGCGCGGTCAGCAAGCTGACCTCGAGGGTCGCTTCGGCGATATCGATACCAAGAATCGTACGCGTCATGGGATGCCTCCTGTCAAGGTCGGGGGGGTGGCCTGCGTGAGGACCCACTTGTCTATACAAGCTCACGCCTGGCGACATATACAGGCGGGCTTAGGATGTCGTCCGTCCTTAGACAGGCCAGCTGCGAGCGGGAGCTAATCTACGAAACGAGGTCTGCGCCTCGGTCCACGCTGGAGCTTCACCGCTCGTTACAGATGATAAACCGCTTCATGAAAGGGTTTACCATACATCTCCTAGGATACAAGTCCACGCTTCAGCCTGCCCAGCCGCGGCACACGTTGAAGCGTGGACTACGACTCTCAGAGTTATTGGCGGCGCTCCTCACTCGCTTTGTCACCTGTCATCTGTCAGATATTTCGAATCCATTTATCCGCTTCATGCCGGCTCATCCGCAACAGGATAGCTACCTCCTGCTGGCCTGCCGCATCCGACTGAACATCAGGACCATGCTGCCCAGCGCCGTGAACAAGGCGAGTGCTATCTTGGTCACGTCCACTACCGGCTCGACGCGGACGCCTTGACTGTCCACGATGATGGTCGCGACAGGGCGACCGAATGCTCCGCCGCCACCACCGCCACCACCTCCCATCCCGCCCTCCGGCGTGCCACCCTCCCCTTCGCCCTGGGGCCGGTCCGCGTCAGTGCCGGCGCCGACGCCGTGACCAAATCCCATGCCGATGCTAACTTCCGACGCGGTGATGATGGTGCGCCCATCCGCTTGAATCGGTTCACTGAAGATAGTGCCAGGTTGGGCCACCGTGAAGAGCCTCTCGAGGAGGTGGATGCCCTCCCGCCACTCTTGAATGCTGGTTCCCACGAAGTTGTTCAGATCCTCACTCATCTCTCAATCTCCTTTGTCTGAATGCAAGCGCGAGCTGAAGCGAGACAAACATCAAGGGGAGTCCCAGGAACAGCAGCTGCGATACCCGCGTGACGTCTACGATACGGATGCGTTCCCTCTCCCCCGCTCGCTCCACCAGGACCCCTACTGGACGACTCCACACCAGACCCCCGTTGGGCCACCGTACCGTCAACGTCCAGGCTTGTGGTGTCAGAACCACATCATTGATCCGGATGGCCAGTGCGGAGTGGGTACGCCACTCAATCGGTCGTTCTACCTTTACCATAATACCACCTCTACATCCTCACACATATGCAGGCACGAACGAGGCGAAGTCTGCCTTACTTACTATACACCAAGCGCGCGTTCCCCGCATCGGACAGGTGGGTAGTATTCCGTTCGGTGTACGAATCACTTTCTCGGCGTGGTTCATGCTATATCTGCGATAGTAGTGGGAAGCCGATAACGTGATAGTGACTGGTGCTGTCCAGCTACGTAAGGGAGGTATCTCATGAGTGACAGTGAACGCCAGGCGCACGGAAACTCAGGCGCGTCTCAGGAAGGAAGGGAAGAGTTAGGCCGATTTCTCCAACGCCTCAAGGAAATGGGGCAGGAGACACAGGAGTGGCAGAAAGAGCTTGAGGAGGGTGTAGAGAAACTGGTGGCGCCCATCCGCCAGATGGAGCGGGACCTGAAGGCACTCCAGCAAACGCTTGAGGAGACAAGGCATACCGCTTCCTTCAGAGCCGTGGCGCAGAAGGTCGAGGAGCTACGGAACGAGGTTAAAGAGGTCGAACAGAAGGCCAAGGAGACCGACCGCTGGGTCGAGGAGATGAGGCAGGGGACGCCCTACAAGACAGTCGAGCAGAAGGTCGAAAAGGTGCAAAAAGGGCTTGCAGAGATGCACCAGCAGCTCCAGATGTCCGAAAAGCTCCAAAAGAGCCTCCAAGAAGCAGCCCGGCAGCAAGAAGAACTAGCCAAAGGCCCGGGCGGAGTCGATCAGTCCCTACTCGAGGAATAGACCAACGGCAAGGATGAAGGATGGATAATGGCCTGTGGGCTGTTTCTTTCATCCTTCATCCTTCATCCTTCATCCTTCCACTCCCCCTCCAAGATCTCTTTCAGCCTCTGCGCGTTCGCCTCGAGTTGGTTTCTGATGAGCGGGAGCGCAAACGGCTCGGCCATCTTGTAGGAACCCGACGTCGTCGCCTCCACTATACTGGTGACCCGCGTTCCACCCTCGCTCTCCTGGAAAACAGCAATGCCCTCGAATGGAATAGGTCCCACCTCGCCTCGATAGGACCACCTCCGATTCGGCTCATACTCCGTAATCGCACTCTCAATCTCAATCTCGCGCCCCATAAACTCAACGACGTACCGAACCACCGTCCCAACCCCCATCGCCCCTTCCGAAACCACCTCCGCCCGCCGCACCCCCGATTGCCACCGCGACGC
>JALZCF010000321.1 GCA_030863245.1 Chloroflexota bacterium | reverse complement strand
CCAAACAGGTCACCGCCTTCGAGGGTCCCAAGCTGCTGGTCATCAACAAGATCGATCTGGTGGAACAGGAGATCGCTAACGAGCGCTACGAGCAGTATCGGACGCTGGGGGAATGGGACGAGGTGTTGCCTATCTCCTCGACCGAGGGGCATGGCGTCGAGGGATTGCTGGAACAGCTCATTTCCTACCTACCCGAGGGGCCGCTTTACTATCCACGGGAGCAGATCACTGACCAGACGGAGCGAGAAACGGCGGCCGAGATCATCCGCGAGGCTGCCCTGTACCATCTGGAGCAGGAGGTTCCTCACTCGCTCAATGTGGAAGTGGATGAGTGGCAGGAGCGGGACGGCGGCAAGACTTACGTCTCCGCTACGATCTACGTCGAGCGGGAGAGCCAGAAGGGTATCGTTATCGGCGGCGGCGGCCGGATGCTCAAGCGGATCGCCTCCGACGCGCGCCGCGAGATCGAGCGCACGATGCACATCCCCATCTACCTGGACCTATGGGTCAAGGTGCGCGAGAAGTGGCGCGACAGCGAGGCCTGGCTGAACCGTTGGGGCTACAAGCCGGAGCGATCCTAGCGCCACTCCAGGTTGCTTCTTGTTTCCCAGTAGCTCTCTGGGATCTCGGCAAGGGGGGCAAGGGCGCGGTTGGCTTCCTCGTCCCACGCAACCTCTACTGCCTTGACGTTGGAGCGGAGATGCTCCGCGGTGGCTACACCGCTCAATACCACGTCCGACCACGGCTGGGCTAGCACGGCCGCCAGGGCAAGGGCGTCAACCGTCGTGTCGAGGCGCGCGGCCTGCTTCTGAAGCAGGGAAAGTTTGTCCGCAAAGTCAGGGTCCTCGTTCCGTTGTGTGAGACGACCGTTCGCCAGCGCCTCCTTCACGATAATCCCCATCCCCATCTCATGTGCTTCCTGCAAGGCCGGGCCAACCGAGGGCTCGAGCAGGTTCCACGTTGCCTGCACGCTATCGAAGAGACGGTGCCCATCGAATGCGATCGTCATGGCACGTTCAAGCACTGCTGCCTGGTTCACCCCGCTCAACGATAGGCCCATGCGTATGCCTGCACGCTCTTTCAGGTGCGCGAGCTCCTCCAGCACCTCCTGATTGTCGAGGATGCCACTCTTGAAGGTAGCGGAGTGGATCTGGTAGAGATCGAGATGATTGCCCAATAGCGCCCAACTCTCCTGCCATTGCCGTTGGAGTACCGGTAGTGAATGCTCCTTGACCTCGTGCTCTTCTGCCTCCACCTGCCACCCCGCAGTGTAGGTGTATCCCCACTTCGAGCCGACGGTGATGTCCTCTGGCGCAATCTGCCGTACCTTGAGCCAGCTACTCAGAAAGTGTTCTGCTCGCCCATAGGAGCGTGCCACATCAAAGTAACGCACGCCTTCCTTCCAGGCGGCATCTAGCACCTCATGAGTGTGGCGCTCCATCGCCTCTACCTGGTAATTCTCCTCTAGATCCTTTGCATGCCCCAGGTTGATATATCCTGGTCGCCCGAGTGCAGCCAGGCCGAGGCCGATGGGGGAGACAAGCAGGTTCGTGGCGCCGAGTGTGTGTAGGTTCATAGAGATCTCACTGAATACGCTCCAAGAAGAAACCTGCATAGGTTCAACAGCAACCGCCCGTGAGGTTCTTGGCTCACGGGCGGTTGCTGTTGATTGGTGCTGTCCTAACCAGCCTGTACTTGGATCTTGCGGGGTTTGCTCTCTTCACTCTTGGGTAGCGTGAGGATCAGCAACCCGTTGCGGTAGTTGGCTTCGACCTTATTGACATTCACCGGCACGTTGAGGGTGAAGCGGCGCTGGAACTGACCTATGGGTCTCTCCTGGAGGATCCAGTTCTTATCCTGGGCGCGTTCCGGGAAGCGTCCCTGAACCGTCAAGGTGTCCTGCTCGACCGTGATGTTCACATCTTCCGGATTCACGCCGGGCACCGCCATCTCGATCGTAACCTCATCCTGGCTTTCCCAGGCATCCGCACGAGGCACAAGATAGGGCTCCTCGTACCCACGACCTCCCCGCTGCCTGCGTTCAAAGCTGTCTTGGAAAAGGCGATCCATTGCGTTACGTAATGTTAGGAATTCGTTCGCATCCATGATCTCTATCTCCTTGTCTTTAAGGGCGGATCTACGCCCGCTCTTTCGATGCTCCTTCGTCGTTTACCGCGAGTCGGCTCTATCTAGGATGATTCGCCCTGCTGGCCCTGTCGGCCCTGCTGTCCCTGCTGTTCCTGCTGACCCTGCTGTCCCTGCTGACCTTGCTGGCCCTGCTGGCCCTGGGATCTTGCTTCAACGTCAATCTCCTGGCCTCGCTGGAGCTGGCGGCCCTCGCCGCCCTGCACGGCGATCTTCTTGAGGCCACTCTCCTCCGTCTTGGGTAGATGGATCGTCAGAATACCATTCTTCGACTCGGCCCTAGCCTCGTCAGCGTTGACGGTCACCGGAAGGCGCACAGTGCGCTGGAAGTTCTGGACACGGTACTCACGCAGGTGATAGTTTTCCCGCTCGTCCCCCTTCTCCTCTTCCGTCGAGCCACGTAGGGTCAGCATGTCGCCCTGGATCGAGATATCGATCTCTTCAGGATTGAAGCCAGGGACCGAGGCGCGCACGATCAACTCGTTCTCGCGCTCCACGATGTCCATCGGTAGGGCAGTGGTGGCCATCGACGACGTCGCCATCGGCTGCCGGAAGAAGGGATCATCGAAGAGACGATCCATTGCTTCTCGTAAGGTCATCATCTCGCGGAAAGGTTGCCATCTCTGTAAGCTCATTGCTGTCCTCCTTTGGATTGGATGCTTTCTTTACCATCCGATGCTGCAATGAATGACGACTCATATGCTCTTGGTCCGCGTCTGATTCACGCGTCCTTACAACAGTTCAAGCATTTTTTTTGCCATAAATTGCTGGCAATCGCCTTTCATACACTGATTCAGGGCCGCACAATCTCGGCCAGCGCCGTGGCTCTATCTATCCATTCTTGCACCGGCGCGGAGGCCACAGGTTGCCCCATTCCTCGCTCGGCGTTCACCTCAGTGATCTTCTTGTGTAGCTCGTTCGCATCACTCTGTGCCAGCTCTCCAACCGAGTCTACACCCGCTGCCACCAGCAGCTCCGCATACTCCCCGCCGATACCATCTACACGCATCAGGTCCGCCTGCTTGACGAAATTCCACAGTCGCTCCGGCGCGATGCCGGTTTCCTCCGCCAGCTCGTCGCGCGCCTCGCGCGTGTTGCCCCGTGACAGTAGAGCATCGCTGTTGTAAACATCTGCTCGCTCGAGTCGCTCCGCCAACTCGTCCCCAAGCCCCTGGATATCTCGCAAGTTTGCCATATGGTCTCCTTTCGTGAGTTCTCTAACCGAGGTACTGCAGCCATCAGTCATCGAAAACTATGCCGCAAATCTTGGGCCAGGAACGGCTGCTTTTATCCTATCACGCCAACCTTAAGAAACCATAAGGCAAACCTTATGGAACGATAAGGACAGGAGCGATAACATTCCGTATACTTTAACTGATAGAACTTTGGTACTGCTCACGACGACCATGACCTCTCACAGTAAGGGGGTGTAGATGGGAAGGGGGAAGGTCGCCTGGCACGCACCCGCTGTCGGACAGGTACAGCGGGCAATTCTCCTTTCCCCAGCGTCCCCTCTAGAACTTGCCGCGCCCCAGCCAAACGGCGCGCAGCACAAGGGTCAGGCAACTCTCCTAGCGCATTTGGATGTGCTGCTCGGTGGTGTAGTCGCGGAGGGACTTGTTGCCGAGCATAACACATGCTACGCCGAAGCAGCCCTGCGCTAGGCGGTTCACGTGGCGTGGAAGTTTGTGAGGAAACGGGGTTGGGCGGCCGCCCATCCCTCTACCCAAAGACGGAAAGCCAAGGGGTGCTGGCGCGGCGCCACGAAGCGATAAAAACCTTGTTAAGCCAGCTACGTGAGCTGCTGGAGCAGCTTGCCGACCTCTTGATGCGAGAGGAAGTAGCAGATCAGGCGATGCTTGCTCGCATTCTTGGGTCGGATTCGCGTTAAAGACAAAGTCGTCCACAAGCATATCAGTGAATCGAGCACATGAAGCCGTATTGCATGTTGCATGTTGCTTGAACGTCAAGTGAGGTCGCTGAGCGTGACGTTCACACGGGTAGTTCACGTACCACGCACCACGCACCACGTTATCTATAGTATCACATTCGACTCTATCAGACAGGGTGCCCATCTTTGAAGCAAATCGGACAAACAAGTCTTCCACCCACCCAGGCGCGCGAGGCCATCTTGCAGCGCCAGACTCAGCATGTATCCCTCGCGGCCGAGGTGAATTTGTCGCTACTGGCCAGCATCACCTCCGGCTTCCGAGAGGAAGATTTGGTGAACCTGGTCAACGAGGCGGTCGCTACGGCAAGGCGCCAGCAGCGCAACGAGGTGACAGAGGCTGATTTCGAGGCTGCACTGACGAAGCTAGTGCTGGGCGGCGCCCACCTGCTGCTACCGGACGCGGAAGAACGACGCCAGGCAGGCTACCACCTTGCGGGCCATCTCCTCGTCGCCTGGTATACCCCCGCAGCAGAACTTCCGAAACAAGTATACCTTCTTGACTACACCCGGGAGTTCCCAGCTCCGGAAGAAAAGAACATCGAAGAATGGCAGGCAGAGCACGCCACATGGCTGGCCCGGTTGGATGTCCTTCTGGGGGGACCGGCGGCGGTCAACCTGAGAGGTGACAAGGTCACTGCTCATGGGGAGACAGATATGGCTGCAGCGCTCCAATTGGCAAGACACATCGTATCGCGCTGGCGGAACCACGGCAACGCATCTTCAGCACCCGAGCGCAAGAAAAGCTCTCTCTTGCAGACCCTCCTCGACAAGTCAGGTATCAAAACGCCTCGTGTAGTCAACCAGGAGGCTCAACTCCTTCTCGCCGAGCGCCAACAGGCAGTCGAGCGCTTGCTGGCCACTCAGCACGAATCCTTAGCCGACCTGGTTGCCCTGTTGGTTCATGAGGAAGTGGTGGACAGGGCCGCGCTGGAAAACATTCTCGGAGAGCGTCCGTGATCCGGGAACAGGAGCAAGCGTAGGCATAAGTAAGCGAGCTCGAATCCTCACGCCAAGACGCCAAGGAAAAGCCTCTTGGCGTCTTGGCGTGATTTTCCCTTCCCACGCTATCCTCCAACGCCTCCCCGTGCAGAGTCTAGGGGCAGCCAGAGGGTGAAGCAGCTGCCCTCGCCTGGGACGCTCTGTAATTCCATCGATCCGCCGTGGGCCGTGACGACGTCGCGGGCGATGGTGAGGCCGAGGCCCATGCCTTGGGGGAAGCGGCGGTCTACCTGGCCGCGGTAGAAGGGCTCGAAGATGCGGGCTTGGAGCTCTTCCGGGATGCCCGGCCCGGTGTCGCTCACCTGGACCCCAAGCGTTTCCTCCTCGACGGTTGCGGTCACGCTCACCTCGCCACCCGCTGGCGTGTATTTGATGGCGTTGCTTAGCAGGTTGCCCAGTGCTTGCCCTAGGCGGTCGCGATCGATGGACAGAGAGGGTAGGTCGGGCGGGAGAGAGGTTTGCCAGCGGAGTCCTTTTTGTTGGGCGGCCTCGCGCCAGGGAACCAAAACGGTACGGAGCCACTCATCGAGGTCAGTGGGCTGGCGATCCAGTTCGAGAGGGCCCAGTACCCGGTTGTGCAGTGCCGCTAGGTCATCCAGCAGGCGCTGCAGGCGTTGGACCTCCCCTTTCATTCCTGTGAGAAGTTCCTGGCGGAGCTCAGGATCCGCGCCAGCTCGGCCAGAGAGGGTGTGAATGGCAGCACCCAGCGCGCCGAGGGGGCGTCCCAACTCATGTACCAAGTTGGCGAGCAGGTGGTGGCGCGCTTCCTCCAGGTTACGGAGGCGCGTGACGAGGTTGTTGAAGGATTGTAGCAACAGGCGCGTTCCCTCCGGACCGTACTCCTCGAGCAGCTCGATCTGGTGACCGCTAGCCAGTCGATAGAGCGCGTCGGTCATCTGGATCAGCGGGCGTTCCAGCACCAGCGCCAGCAACCCTCCCAGTGCGATACCTGTTATCAGCCCCACCCCCAGCACGCTGAACGTGAGGGAGCGCAGGCGAAAGACACGTTCGTAAACCTGGCCGAATTCATCGTTCAGGCGAACGATCCCTACAACCTCTCCGTTGGCACCATGCGCCGGTACCATCACATCGATGGATTCCGACTGCAACGTCAGGCTGTAATCGATCTCGATGCTCTCCTCGCCGTCCCGTACCAGCGCCAGCTCGGTGGGTTGAGGTGGCCACTCGGGAGATGCCATCTCTATAGGATCGCTCGCTGCCACCACGCTTCCATCGGGTTCCAACAAGGTCAATCTGGCAGAGAAAAGCGGGTTGAGATGACCCACGAATCCTTCTGCCTCATCCGGATCCGTCCAGACAGCAGGATGCTCGGCCGCCAGCTCTGCGACCAGCACGGCCTGCCCCCGTAGCTGCCGGGCGAGGTTTGCCAACACGACCCGCGTCTCGAGGAAATAGATGAGCGCGAGCCCGATGAGGGGGACGATGATGAGCAGGGGGAGCGTGTGGCTAAGGATGAGCCGGTTACGCAGGGAACCAAGCATCAAGGCTCCTGCGGCACCAATCGATAGCCCACCCCACGTACGGTGACAATGCGGCGTGGATGATCGGGGTCCTCTTCCAATTCCTTCCTTAGCCAGCGAATGTGAACATAGACAACCTGCGATTCGCCCTCGTAGCCTCTACCCCATACTTGTGTCAGCAGCTCATCCATCGAAACTGCCTGATCTGCCCGCGAGGCCAGCGCATACAGGAGATCGAAGGCGCGGGGCGGCAGCTCCACCGCTCTTCCACCGACCTTAACGGTGCGACCCATCCGGTCGATCGTCAGATCGCCCACCTCTAGAGCTGAGGTGCTCGCAGCACGCCCGCCGCGACGCGTACGACGCAGCGTCGCCCTCACACGGGCGAGCAGCACGTCCGGGTCGAAAGGCTTGGTGACGTAATCATCTGCCCCCAGCTCCAGCCCCAGCACCTCATCCAGCTCCCGCCGGCGCGCTGTCAGGAAAATGACAGGCACGCCAATATCCTCCTGGAAGTGCTGCACCGCGGCAAGGCCATCCATCCCTGGCAGCCCAATATCGAGGAGCACTAGGTCTGGCTGCTTCTCACGCGCCAGCTCCAACCCCTCCTCCGCACTCCCCGCCATCCGCGTGGTATAACCCGCCTCCTCCAAACTAAGCGCCAGACTTCGTCTCAATAGGGGGTCGTCATCGACTAAAAGGATTTCTTTATTCATCGCGTACTTCCTAACAAGAAACAGTGATCGGTGATTAGTGGACCGCTACAAGACTGACGACGAACGACCGCAAAGGGGAAGGGGATATAGATCGGGCTATGAATCACTAATCTCCAATCTCCAGCCTCTGGTTTCTGATTACTGATATCTAACTACTGATCACTGATTTTAAACGGGAATCGGTAGAGAAGGAAGTGAGGGATTGCATCGCTGCGAACGAAAAAGCGCGGGCGAGAAGCTGCCTTCTTCTACACTAGTGGATGACGAGCACCGGCCGGTCCAGCCCCACGACGATCTGGTGTGAGATGTCATCTAACAGGATACGATGCCATCCTGAACCCTGATGGGCCCCGATGATGACCAAGTCGTACGCCCCCTCACGTGCCTCCGCGAGGATCTCGTCCACGACGAGCCCGTGGCGTACCTTCGGCCGGCTCCGTAAGCCAGCGTCTGCCAGGATATCCACATCGTGCTCGAGTAACTCCCCTTCGGGGGCATGCTCCTCGATGAGCTGCGCGGCATCGGCACGCAGTTGATGCCCGTCAACGCCGGGACCGGCTCCCATCTGAGACATGACATGTAGCACCGTGATCGCCGTGGCGTTCGATAGGAGGGCAGGCAACTGCGCTGCTACGCGCTCTACGATGGCGCCTTCCTGCAGTCCACTGTCACAGATTAGCACCCGCTCTACCGGTCCGACTTGGCCCTTCACGACGACCACGGGACATGGTGCATGCTCGATCACACGTTCGGCGGTGGAGCCCAGCACAAAGCGCGTCATGAGCCCATGATGTTGCTTCTCTCCCACCACAACCAGCCGGTAGTCGCCTTGCTCCGCCTCAGCCACAATTTCCTCCGCCGGGTGCCCCACCCGCAGTCGAGTCTCGTATCCGCTCCCAGGTAGGAGTGGATCCAGCATGAACCGAGCAGTTTCCAGGATCGCCTCCCCCCGCGGGCGGTCCGCTTCCCGTTTGACGACAGTGAGAACCGTCAGCGTCGCATCACAGCGCTGCGCCAGGTGGGCAGCAAACGTAAGCGCCAACGCGGAGTGGGCCGACCCTCCCGTTGCAACCAGAATCTGCATAGTCATCTCCTTCTGTCTAAACAGGACGGTAAATTACTGAGCCGGGCACATGAGGCTAAACTCGTGGCGCGGGTAGCGGGGAGCAGAGACCGGGGAGCGTGACCTGCCATTGCTGTGATCATGCTCACCCCCCTCACCCACAGTTCACGCACCACGCATCACGCACTATGCAACATGCAACATGCAACATATCAGTAAAACAGCAACAACAACGGCATCACAAAGATAGCCACCATAAAGAGGGTGAGATGGCGGTTATCCCGAACCGTCCAGTCGACGAATTGTAGCAGGGCGCGGTTATACGCATCGTAATTGACCAACAGGATGATGGCCGATACGACGGAAAGGGAAAGCATCTCCGCCACTACGACGGTAAATGCTTCCGGGTTCTGGAGTAGCACTGCTGCTAGGAGCGTATCGATGAAGGTGCTGATATTGGCACCCATGATGTAGGGGATGATATTCTCGCGCCGGACAAAGCCGCGCTGGCTGAGCGGCACAAGGATACTCAGGGAGATACTGACCGACATGGAGATCAGGGTGATGGCAGAGCCCAACAGAAACATCACCCAGGGCCGGTAGATGAGCCGCGAGATCGTTCCAACGCCACCTTCCTTCAAGGACATCTCAGGAAGGGAGCGATCGAAGAGGTTGAAGCTGACCATGATGATCCCCAACCCGATCACGAAGACCACCCAGCCGGGCAGGCGGGCGTTTAGTGCCTGGCTGATCGGGTCCAGAATCACGTCGGTCAGGCTGGTCAGCACGCCACCCGTACTCAGTTGCCAATGATCGACCACGCCGCTCTGGAGAATCCAGATCCCGATACCCAAGGCGAGGATCTGGATGGAGGCGGCGACCGAGAGAGAGATGAGTCCCATCGATAGGCTCGTCGAGCGGTTGCGCCCGCGCAGCACGTAGAGGAAGCCAATAAAGAGCACGATAAAGCTGGCTCCCATCCGACTGCCCACAATCATCCCGTACGCCCCTAGCCGGTCCACCACGCCTGCGTCCAAGAAAGCGAGCCCTGTTGCCGCTACCGGTGAGCCGCTCATGATGACATAGGAAAAGAGCCAGCCGAACCCCATCGCATCGGGAAAGGAGGTGACGGCCAGGCGATCGCGAACCAGCGGACCGAGGTCCCGGGCTCCATCCTTCATCAAGGTAATGGCGAGGATGAAAAGAAAGATGCTTGCGATAAAGATGGGTACCTTATACCAGTGAAGCCGGCGCCACCAGGGCATCGCGCCCCTTTGCTGCGATACGTCCTCCACAGTCGGTACGGTCGATGGATCCTGTGGGGCAGAAAGAATCTGCTCCTCAGTCGGTGGATCGCCTGGGTTTGCTGACGCCATATAGCCCTCCGCGTAGATAACAAAAAACCACAGCAAGCGCTGTGGTTGGGCGCTGCCTTTCCCGATGCCTGCGAAGTTAGCTGACGGGTTCGAGCCGGAAAATGCTCGCCTCTCATCAGAGAGGTTCACCCCAAAGTTCGGGTCCTCCGCTCCCGTTGTCACGGGATTAGGCGACAGTGGGTCGTATAACTGTTTGTAGTGAACATTATACGTTGTTTGAAAGTAGAGTCAAGAAGTAGAGAATCTTGACCTTATGCGGTTGTTAATATACTATTGTCGTGCCCACTTATAAACAGGATCTCCTCGATACATGGACCACCACGAACTGATTCTTTTCTTGCTACAAGTCGCTGTGATGCTTGCCGCAGCGCTTGGGACAGGACAAATCATGCGCCGCCTGCAACAACCGGCGGTCGTAGGAGAACTGATTGGAGGTATCTTCCTCGGTCCGACTGTTTTCGGCGCCCTCGCTCCTACCCTCCATGCCCGTCTCTTTCCTGGTACCGACTCTCTCGCCATCGCCATGGAAGCAATTATCCAGCTCGGCATGCTTTTCTTTCTCTTTTCCGCCGGGCTGGAAGTGGATCTCTCGCAGTTACGGGGTCGGGGGCGCAGCACCGTTCTGACGAGTATCGCCGGGATTGTCGTCCCTTTCAGCTTTGGCTTTGGCTCTGTCCTGTTGTTCCCGGACCTTTGGGGAACGCACACGGAGGGGCACTTTCTCACCTTCGCTCTTTTTATGGGCGCTGCGCTCTCTATCACTGCCCTACCCGTGATCGCCCGGATCCTCATCGATCTCGAACTAATGCGTACAGAGCTGGGCGCGATAATCATGGCGGCGGCTGTGGTGAATGACCTGCTAGGCTGGACCCTCTTCGCCGTCATCCTGAGCCAAGTAGCACCCCAGACTCTACCCACCCATAGCCTCTGGATAACGCTTGGCTCGGTGCTGGTTTTCTTTACGTTACTCTTACTTGTCGGAGGATGGGCTGCCCGCCACTTGCTACCCGGCGTACAGAGGGGACTGAACCGGCCCGGTGACTTTATCGGCGTTACCGCGATTGCGGTGCTTACCACAGCTGTCGTGGCAGAGGTGATTGGGGTCCATGCCTTCTTTGGGGCGTTTATGCTGGGCGTCGCCTTAAGCCAGGGGCAGGAAGAGCACAGGGAGGTAAATGAGGTCATTCATCAGTTCGCGGCCAGCCTCTTAGCACCTCTCTACTTCGTCTCGGTTGGTTTAAAGGCAGATTTCGCCGCCCACTTTGATCTCCCGCTCGTTCTGTTTGTCCTGCTCGTTGCCTCCTGTGGGAAGGTCATCGGCGCCAGCCTGGCAGGACGTGGGAGTGGCATGCCTATGCGCGAGGCGCTGGCAGTCGGTTTCGGCATGAACGCACGTGGGGCGATGGAGATCATCCTCGCCTCCATCGCCCTTGAATTTGGCCTAATCGACCAGCGCCTCTTTGTAGCGTTAGTCATCATGGCCGTTGTCACTTCCATGTTAAGCGGCCCTGCCATGAAATGGCTCCTATCCCCGCAGCGCATGCCAAACGCCGTAGAGGAGCCC
>JALZCF010000310.1 GCA_030863245.1 Chloroflexota bacterium | reverse complement strand
TCGGGCGCGAGCGGCCCCAGCGGCTTGCGATTGAGCACGAGGAACTCTTAGTAACTGCTGCAACGAGGCTACGGCTGGTGCGCCACCGCGTGCATCGCCGCGACCTCTACCCGGGGATCGGTGCCCTACCTCTCGTTTCGTCCACTTGTGCGAACGTGGCGCTGGTATACCAACCGTCTCAATCCCCAAATACGGTGGTAACATGACCGCCCTTGCTGACATTCAGCATCGCCACTGCCGCAATCAGTGAGATGCCGACAAGGACCCAGATCACCGGTGGATACCCGCCGGCGACCGTGTACCCAATGCCCGCAGCCACAGGAGCTAGCGCCCGGCCACTGGTTACAACGAGCGCTTGTATCCCGTTGATGGCACCGAAATACGCGCGCCCATACAGGTCAATGATCAGGCTCGGTCGGATCAGTGTCACTGCCCCGCGTCCCATGCCAAGCAGGATTACTGCCGCTATTACCCCTGCCGTATGATGCCAGGTCACGAGAATCACCAGTGCGACGGCCTGAAGGAAGAAGACAATCGCTGTCAAGGTTATCAAGGAGACTCGCCGGTCCAGCAGTGTTGTCACTATTCGCGCAGTCACCTGTGCCGCGCCGATCAGCCCGGCCACTGTTGCAGCGAACGTCGCGCCATCCCCTCGTTCTGTGAGATAGGCGATGAGATGGACGCTGATTGCGATTAATGCCAGGGTGTGCAGGAAGAACGCGAGCGTCATCCAACGAAAACTGTGGTCACGCACCACCTCCCTGGGGGTTCCCTCCGAGGTTTGCCTCTCCGTGGTCGCGCTGCCGATATCAACTGCATTGCACCTGCCATCGGGCGAGAGGCCCAGGTCCTCCGGCCTCCGGCGGAGCAGCAGCGCATGGGCCGGAATCGTCGTCACACCGAGCAGGATCGCAAGAACAACGAGAGCGGCGCGCCACCCTCGAATCTCCACCAGCCATCCAGTTAGAGGCAGAAAGATGGTGCTCGCAAACCCGGCCGCGATCGTCACGATGAGCATTGCTTTCGCTCTGTCCCGATCGAACCACTTGGCCAGCGTCGTGAATGCTGGCTCATAGAGTGTTGCCGCAGACGCTAGTCCAATGCCGACCCATAGGAGATAGAAGCCGGTGAGGGTTTCGACCCGCGACCAAGCGATGACCAGCGTGGTCCCCAAGATCGACCCGGCCGTCATCAAGAACCTCGGGCCGTGGGAGTCGAGCCAGCGGCCAACAAGTGGTGCCGCGAGACCGGCGATCAGCATCGAGAGGGAATATGCGCCAGTAATCGCGCTTGCTGACCAGCCGAGTTCCTGCTGCATGGGGACGAGCAACGCCGAGAAGGCATAGTGGAGAATGCCCCACGAGACGGTCTCAGTCAGTGCCAGGGTCCAGGTAATGGTCCAACCGTAGTAGGGGCCGGAGCGCTCCTTGCAGGTGCTCATAGCATCGTGCCGCGCTGCAGATACCGATTCTGATGCGGGACCGCACAAGCGTCGCTCTTGCGCCCGTTAAGACACAGTACTTTCTCGCGCAGGCCCCGGCCACGCCCCAGTTGCGGGGCCGCACTCCTGCCGCCGAGCCGGCGCAAGCAAGGGAATTTGCGCACTGTCTCAAGTGAATTCACCAGCAGGAGGTCAGCTACTGGTACGCAGGCAAGAAGTCGCCATGGGCGGCGATCAGCTCGTCTACAAGAGCATGTATCTGCTCGAGATCAAGCTCCGCCGCCGTGTGTGGATCGAGCATTGCCGCATGATAGATGTGGTCCCGTCTACCGGTCAATGCGGCCTCGACCGTTAGGGCCTGCACATTGATATTCGTCTGCATCATGGCGGCAAGCTGCACTGGCAGATGCCCAATCTGCGTGGGCTGAACGCCGTTCGCGTCAACCAGACAGGGCACCTCGACACAGCACTCCTCTGGCAGGTTCTCGATCAGGCCGTCGTTCATGACATTGCCATAGACCACGCGCGGCTGGCCCGTCTCAATGCTATGAATGATCAGGGTGCCGTACTCGCCCGAGTGCCCAGAAAACTTCTTGTGCCGGGCCGCGAGCGCCTGTTCTCGCATCTCTTCCGCCATCGACGGATCTGACTTGGCAACCGCTGCCAAGCGGCGCTCCCACATGCCGCTCAGCTTGCTGCCTCGCGACTCCTCATACTGCGTGATCGCCTCCGGATCAGAAGCATGCAGAGCGTCACGCAGCCGACCCCACTCGGCAATTTGCTCCTCAGATCTGGCCGGGTACTCGTCGAGCGGCACGTTGTAGTTGTCGATCAGGTCCGGCCTGTTCTGCTTGATGAACCACGGCACGTACTCGCTGAAATGCTCACTTGACTCTGTGACGAAATAGCCGAATCGCCGGAACACCTCAAATCGCACGCGCTCGAAGGCGGGCATCCTGCCTGCATCTGCAAGTTCACGCAGCTCGGGATAGAGGTCTCGCCCCTCGTGCTCGAAGCGCAGATAGAACGCCATGTGATTGATTCCGGCACAGACGTAGTTGACCTCTTCGAACGGGACCTCGAGGATGTCGGCGAGTTGGCTCGCAGTTCCTTGGACGCTGTGGCAGAGACCAACCGTCTTGATCGGCGTCGCACGAGACATGGCCCACGTGAGCATGGCCATCGGGTTGGTGTAGTTGAGGAAGAGGACGTCGGGGCAGTGGGCCTCCATGTCCCGGGTGATGTCGCGCATGACGGGGATCGTCCGCAACGCGCGCATGATCCCGCCGATTCCCAGCGTGTCACCGATCGTTTGCCGCAGTCCGTACTTTTTCGGAACCTCGAAATCGGTGACGGTGGCTGGCTCGTAGCCCCCGACCTGAATGAGGTTGAACGCGTAGTCAGCACCGTCCAGCGCCCGGCGCCGCTCCGTCGTGACCTCGAACGTCGGGCAGGCTCCGGCCTCCTTCGCGAGGCGTCGCGCCACGGTCTCAGTATCACGAAGCCGCTCTTCATTGATATCCATCAAGGAGATGGTGCTGTTGCGCAGCTCGGGGAACGTGAAGAGGTCCTGCAGAAGCGCTCGCGCGAATACCGTACTGCCGGCCCCGATAAAGGTGATCTTTGGCATCTCAGAACTCTCCTTGCATACAGCAACAAAGGCCTCGACATGTCTTGCGAGGTTCTTCACGTTTTCTGAACGGCAATACCGTTCACGTCTCGCACATCGGTACTACCTCTTCGGCGGCCCTTGGCGGATTCGCTCCCGCGCCTCGCCCATCGACCCCCGGAGGCTATTTATGCCTTCCAGCCACCACGTCAGTCCTACGTCAATGTAGGGATCCACGATCGCCACCGCCTTCCTCTGATCATGTGCCGGTGTGTACCCACCGAGTGCAACGACGAACGGATCATCGACTGAGCGCTCTTGCTTGATGAAGCGGACGATTTCCTCCAGATCTCCTGGAGACATCATTTCGTCCACGGCAACCCCGCGCTTGCTTGGAAAGATCCCGTCCCAACGTGCCGCCCGGCGGAACGGCGGCTTGTTCGGCCACTCCCCCGCCACCCATATGGGAATGCGGGGCGACTGCACCGGAGACGGGAGGAACGTCACTTCTTCGACGCGGTAGTGTGCGCCACGGTACCTGAATGCTTCGCCAGTCCAGAGTCCCGAGAGGATGTCGAGCGACTCGTCGAGCTTACCAGCCCGTACCTTCGCATCGGCCTCCTCACCGAAGCGGGAGAACTCCACGTCTGCAGGTTCCCCTAGGCCCACGCCCAGGACAAATCGGCCGTTGCTGAGGGTATCCAAGGACACGGTCTCGCGGGCGAGCTTCCACGGCCGGCGGCGTGCCAACGGGGTTACGAGCGGCCCGAATCGGACTCGGTGGGTACTGCCGGCAATGGCAGCAAGTGCGACCACCGGATCGGCGACCGGAACTGTTTGGTTCAGTGCGTAGACGAGATGGTCCCAGATGAAGAAGCCGTCCCAGCCAGCCTGCTCTGCGTCACGCGCCAGTTCAGCCAGAAGCCGGGGATCGCCGTACTCTCCCGAGTTCTGGACATGGATGCCATAATCCACCGTGCCCCCTCAATCTAGGGATCAGGCATGGCTGCTTTCAGTGCGCCATGCACCTCATCCATTGGCCACCCGTCTTCCCGCCTCTGGATTACGACAACCTCTCAAGACGGACGACGGTGTCCAAGTTCTTCGGGCGGTCTGGATCGATGCCTCGTTGCGAGGCTCGCTCGGCTGCCAGCCACTGGAGGGAGGGGAGGTACAGCAGCGATGTTGCAGCTTCATCCAGCGCAGACGGGAAGTTCATATCTGCGTGTGATGCACCAAGCGTGAGCGTGCGGCCACCCAACGACTTCGCTTCCTCCATCACATCTCGCTCAATTGACAGATGTTTTCTGGAATGCAAACCGACCACGAGCATCGATGGGTTGATGATCGACTTCGGACCGTGTCGAAGTTCCAGGAAGTGAAACGGCTCGCTTGGCGTGAGCGCCATTTCCTTCATTTTCAGGCTTGCTTCGCAAGCAAGCCCGTACTGCGGCCCGGATCCCAGAAAGTAACAGCTGTCGAAATCTGAGTTCGTTGCGATCTCCGTGGCTAGCGATAGGTGCTGGTCCATCAGTTCCCGGCTCACATCGGGAACTCGCTCGAGCTGCTCTAGGAGGTCGTCGCGATTACCCCATGCCGATGCAGTGGCAATTGTCGCAAGCAAGAGAGATGAGAACGCCCGCGTTTGGACTACGCTCTCCTCTTGGGCCTCTGGTAGCACGA
>JALZCF010000296.1 GCA_030863245.1 Chloroflexota bacterium | reverse complement strand
ATTCTTCTCCTCCTGAGGGGACGTGTCTGGTTACTGAATCCCTAACAACATGGCTCTACCGTTTGCATTCCAAGGAGTCTTGCTAACATACGAGCACCACCGCGATCGAGTGGAGGGGGGGGTGGTGGCGGCTGGGCTGGCATGGCTAGTGGGGATTTTCCTGCGGGAGGCGGGCGCTTTTCCACACGCTTGGCAGACGATGATTCCGCTTGCCGTCTTTGTACTTGGCACATGGGCACGGGCGTGGGGGTATTATGCGGCGGTGGCGGTGTTGCTATGGCCGCTGTGGTTGCTCTCGCCATACCTGATGACCTTTTTCCTAGCGATAACAGTGCTACCGCAGAAGTGGATCATCGATGCCCTGCCCTGGGCATTGTTGGTGGCAAGCGCGCCACTACTGGCGGAATGGCAGATGGTCGGGATGGTGACGCTGCTCGCGGGACTGCTTGTGGGTGCAACGGCAGGATGGTGGGCGGGTGTCTTCACTGCACTCTGGCTCAAAGTGGTTGCTGCGCTGTGTGGTTGGGTGCCAGAGATAGGTGCGCTATACGGGGCCTCCTTCGCACTTGACCTGATTCGCTCCCGTGTTGTGGATGCGACCTTGCTGGAGATAGTGGCGCTAGTGGTGGAACCTTTCTCGCAATCGCCGTCGCTGCTATTCCTGCACGTCGTGCAGATTGGTGCATGGGGCTTGGCAGGGTGGCTGGTCGGGAAGGTACGCCAGATCGATTGGCGGAACGAGGAGCCTCTCTTTCCGTTCGCCCCTGCGCTCGCGCCAGGCGTACTCGTGCTATGGGTCGCGATGTTCGTGGTCCCGGCCTGGCTGGGATTCGAGCCGCTCACGCGCTTTCTGACGTACAGGCTACCGACCGTCGGACTCGCCGTATCAGCCCTCGCAGCGGCCCTCCTAACAACGGTGGCCGAGGACGTGCTGCGACCAGTTCACCCCACGCCGCGCAGAGGGGCGATCCACACGCGGCACAGGGGTCGGGTCGAGGCATCGAATCTCCTACGGCGGAATGAGCACATTCGGCCGGAGAGCAGCATGAATGAAGACGAGGTGATAGGACTGGAGGTCGACTGATGACTGTGATACAGCACGAAACCCGTTCATGGCCACACACGCGTCAGCGTGGTAGGGTGCGTCATGCCGCCGAGTCAAGGACGCGTCCGAACATGGTGTCGCTTGTCATCGCACTTGGCGTGATCGGCTTGGTAGTCTGGACCGTCCTGCTCCAATGGGATAATCCCCTCCTCTGGTGGCTACTGGGTGGAACCGGGTTGATCGGCTTGGGATCGTTTATCTTCGGTCTCATATCACCTATTGCCTTCGAGACAACAGTTGACTACCCCATCTTCTACCCATCCCGCGCCTGTGGCCAGAGGATGCTCATTGTCCGAATGTCCCTCTCTCGCGGGGCCAAGGTAGATATCGACATCTACGATGAGCTAAACCGCCACGTGATCACACTCGTCGCGGATCGCAAGCACGAGGCAGGCAAGCATTTTCGGCTGTGGGATGGCCGGAACGCTGTCGGCAAGATACTGCCCGCTGGCTCCTACCTGATCCAGGTTGTGGCACGCACCACCACCAGCAGCGCCACCAGAGCTGTGTGGGTTCGCCTTGATCCCTCCGACGTGGCGCCGCGTAGTAGTGCCAAAAGCTGGATACGAGAGCAGTACCATTAGGCGTCAAGATCGCCCGGATCGAAATCGTCAAAGAGGTGACGCAACTCATCCTCCCAGATGGCATCTAATGGATCGAAGGGTGTTTCTGTGAACTCTTCAGAGAGCCGTGCCATATAATCGCGTACGCCGAGCTCAGGTGCTAGCCTGTCGAGTTCCTCCACCTTTTCATCCACCAATTGGACGAGACGCTCACTTTTTTGCTCTAGTTCAGAGAGGTCGAATTCCAGCTTGAGCATATAGTTGACACGGCGCATGACGCCGAGCCAAGCCATGAAGTCATTCTCGATGCGGATGGTGTTACCGACCTGGGCGACGTCGGAGAAGTCGTACGTCGGCACAAAGGCATAAAAGGAAACGAATTCGATCTTCTTTTCTCCGGCTCGCTGGCAGATGTAAGAGCCGATGCTGGCACCGCCCTGGTAGTCGGACAGGGTCACGGCCAAATTCTCCACCTCTTCCTTCAGCGCGGGCAGACTATAGATGCAGGAGACCATACGCTCCTTGTTGTAGGGTAGCTCGCCGTAGACACCGCCAAAGGTGACAATACGCTTCACACCTAGCACCTCAGCCACATGGAGAAAGGCTTCTGCATAGCGCTCGATATCGAGATGTGGCTCATCTCCCATAAAGAACACCACGCCGCGCTGGCCGTCCCGCCAGTAGAATAGTTCGTTGCGCCGTGTCTCAAGAGACACTGGATAGCCCTGCTCGAATTGTACGACCGGCCGTACCAGGTCATGCGTGCCGGGAATCTGAAAGAGGTAGAAGCCGTCGGAATAGATCTCACCGATCTGCTGGGCTCCGGTTTGTTGGATGAGGTACTTGGGCAGGCGCGATGAGATCGACCCAGCATCGGCCCATTGGCGCCAGCCGGCGATCAGGTAGATCTCCTCCGCTTCGGGTTGTTCCCAAATCTCTACTGCATCAGCCATGCGTCATCTCTCCAGTCTATCATTGCATAAGGGCGGTCAGTCGTTGCCCAGCTACGCTGCTACTGACTAGCGTCGTCTTGTATGCTACCCGATATGATGACGAATAGGAACTCGACGGATTTATTACAGCGTAGAGTTAAGTATGGAATAGCCGCAAGGGATGCGCAATTATGGACGAGGTGGGCGATCTAGAGCTACTGGTACAAATTCTGCTGCGAAGTAATTAGTCAATAGCTCTCCTGTCAGGAAGCATGTTCGGGAAGCCACCAGATGGTCTCTTAATAACGATGCATGCTACAGCATGAGGGTGGTCATAGAGACAGAAAGTATACAGGAAAGGAGTTGGCAATGAGGCAGAAAACTGTACACACATCACGTCCCTGGCTGGTACTCATCTTGGTCCTTGGCATCCTTCTCGTCGGTACCATGGGCGTGTATGCCCAAGAGGAAGAGGATGAAACCGAGACACAACGCACCTTCCCGACCGTTGAACTTCAGGATGAGGATGACAATGTGGTGGGTGAGGTTGACCTCACACGTACGCCGCGTGAGCGGCTGGTCATCGAGCTCGATGCGCAGAATTTTGATCCCAACAGGCGGCGGCTCGCCATAACTGATGTGGGTCGGTGCGAGGCACCAGACTTCGATAGCGCAGGGGATGAAATACTTAACTTATCCGATCGCCGTTTCTTCCAGGATCGGGACACCTTTGTGGGTCAGGCCGCGGGAGGCGCCTTGGGGCAGCTACCTACTGGGTTCGAGGGCATGGCAGGTCTGATGGGGATGCTGGGTATGGCCTTCCCTATGGAACCCCAGGTGGTGGAGTTGGAAGAGCTTACGGGTAATGCCT
>JALZCF010000261.1 GCA_030863245.1 Chloroflexota bacterium | reverse complement strand
TTGAAGTATGGAGTAGACAGCACGCTTCAAGCGGATATGCCCATGCCCATCACCAAGGTCCCGCGACTGCTGGTGAGTGAGGATGGACAGAGCGCCTATGCCCAGGTGCAGGTGGGCGGTACGATCCAGATCTACCGGATCGCACTCACAGGCAGCGAGCGGTGGACGGCGGTGGTGGATGGCGAGCGCGCTGCGTTGCCGCTCGACCTGCGCCAGGATACCCTGCTCTTCCTCGTAAGCACTCTAAATGATCCAACGAACCTGTTCGTGCGTGACCTAGAGGGGAGCAATGAGTGCCAGCTCACCTATCTCAACCGGGAACTGCTGGAGGAACGCGCGCTCCCGCGCGTCGTGTCGTTGATGTTCCGCAGCGTCGACGATGTACTGGTGGAGGGATGGCTGATGGAACCTCCGATGGGGGAGATGCCCTATCCGACGATTCTCTATATCCACGGTGGTCCACACGTCGGCTTTGGGCACGCCTTCTCCTTCGACTTCCAGATGCTGGCTGGCGCAGGGTATGCGGTGCTCTTCATCAACCAACGGGGCTCAAGCGGCTATGGGGATCGGTTTGCCACACAGATCATCGGCGATTGGGGCAATCTGGATTACAGGGACCTCATGGCTGGGGTCGACTTTGCAATCCTCGAAGGGTACGTCGATCCCGAGCGCCTTGGCTGCTGTGGGCTATCGGGTGGCGGCAATCTCTCCTGCTGGATCGTGGGCCAGACCAACCGCTTCAAGGCGGCCGTGCCGGAGAATCCGGTCACCAACTGGGTTAGTCTATACGGCACGAGCGATATCGGGACCTGGTTTGCAGTCGAGGAGCTTGGCGGTCACCCGCACGAGATCCCGGAGGTCTACCACCGTTGCTCCCCGATCACGTATGCTCACCGCTGCGCGACGCCAACCCTCCTGATCCAGGGGGAGAATGACTATCGCTGCCCACCGGAGCAGTCGGAACAATTTTACACCGTCCTCAAAGCCAACGGCTGCATCACGGAAATGCTGCGCCTGCCCGGCGGATCGCATAACGGTTCCGTTTATGGCGATCCGCCGCTCCGCAGGGCGCAGAATGAGGCACTACTTGACTGGATGAACCGCTACGTGCGGGAGGGGAATGAGTCAAGTGCGGATTTCGGAATGCGGAATGGGGAATGAGTCAAGTGGAAGACTGGAGATTGGAGATTGGACTACCGGGGAGAAGGATTGAGGCCGCATTAGCGGATCCCCTTTCCCTTCTCCCCTTTCCCCTTTCCCTACCGCTCGTATTGACTCCACTTGCTGGCGTTGGCGATGTCGATCGCGTCGAATTGGTAGGGGTTGTGGGTGACGACGGTGATGCCGAGGGGCGCCCACATGAAGAGCTCCTGCGCCTTGTCGATCGGTAGGTTGACACAGCCGTGGGAGCCGGGGCGGCCGTTGTAGTTGTGGTGCCAGTAGGCGGCGTGGAGGGCAACGGCATTCCGGGTGAAGTATTGGGTCCAGGCCACATCCTTCAGATCGTAGTCGCTGCCCGACATGCGCTCGTTGGGAATCTTGGCGTAGGTCTGATACACACCGGTGGGGGTAGCGTAGCCGTACTTGCCTGACTTGACGGGGGAACTGATCACCACGTCATCGCCCTCCCATGCGGTGAGGCGCTGGCGGTTCAGATCCACTGAGATCCACTTGCCACCATTGTAATAGGCGGATGGAGCGTAGGCGGTTATGTTTTCGGGCACCAGGTATACCTCATTGCCCGACGCACGTGGTGCCCATACGTTGTTGGCAATCCGGTACCAGTTGCCCCGCACCTCGTAGGCGGTGAGAATCTCGCCCGCGTAGGCGTTGTAGCTCGCCCGTGGCGCATCAAAGCTTGGCGCTGTGCGCAGGTAGATCCAGCCGTAGAGATCGGTGACCCGCATCGTCGCCACCACCGTCTCGCCGGGGGCGTACCAGACCTGACTGGTGTCCACCAGCTCGGCCGTTTGGTCCTCCGGCACGTAGCTGCCATCGTAGATCACGCGGTAGTTACCAGGGTTGGCAAGGAACTTCTCGGCCTCCGTGACATGCCGCCGCGGCAAGGTGATGGCGTTGCCGCGCATGTAGTACTGGTTGCCGTCCCGTGTCACGTAATTCACCACTGGGTTGCCATTGGCATCGATGATGGGCTGCACGGCCGAGGCGGCCACCCAGCGGTTGGGGCCGATGTGGTAAACGCCGATCTGCCAGCCGTTGATATAGACCAGCTCCCCGGCTGTCACCCGCCCGTTCACCGCCGAGTCGAGCGAGCCGTACTCGTAGGTCGATGCGTTCTGCAGCACGACGCCATATCCGCCCACTGCGCGCATGCGTCCCCCCTGCGCGAAGGTTGTATCCGGCGACCAGAGCGTCACAGCGGAGGCCACCAACAGCGCAACGAGAAGGGAAAGTAGGAACTTAAAACGCCGCATGGTAAAGTATCTCCTGTCTAGCTTCCATATCGAGGTCTATCGTATCTTGGACCAACTATATCCTATACCATGCGTTGGAGCAAGCTTCTTGCCAGCCGATACTCGCTGCTCACCACGAATGGTTCGAAGGTAGTGTACATGGGACTCAAAATCGGTATCTGTGGGGCCGGCATGTTTGCTCGCGCCTTCATCCCACTCTTCCAGGCGCATCCCGACGTGGAGGAAGTGGTGTTGGCTGAACTCCTTCCGCGGCGACGCAGAGAAGAGGCTGCACGCTTCGGGATTGCTCGCGCCGTGGCGTCTCTAGAGGAGCTGTGCCGAAGTGACGTGGATGCGATTGCCCTTTTCACCCAACGTTGGATGCATGCACCACAAGCAATCCAGGCGTTGCAAGCAGGAAAGCATGTCTATTCCGCGGTACCTGCGGCGATCACGTTGGAAGAATTGGATGCCTTGGTCGACACGGTGAGATCGACCGGGCTGATTTACATGATGGGGGAGACAAGCTACTAC
>JALZCF010000214.1 GCA_030863245.1 Chloroflexota bacterium | reverse complement strand
GCTCGTCCGCCGGTAACTTCCGACCCAGTTCGTATCCTCCAGCCGCATCGTTATCCCTGTGCTGTTTTGAGAGGGAGGCGGAGTCGGCACCGTCGTAATCGGGGTCGAAGAGGGCCACGTGGTAGCTGTTGGTGGAGGCGGGGGAGTCGCCGTGGGTGGATTGGCAGCCACCAGTAACTGATCCCAGTCGAGATTCTCGCACGTGATGAACTCCCTCGCGACCCAACCAACGAGGTTGTCGGACGTTTCTACATGGACCCAACTATCATCCGTGCTGCGAGCCATCGCGATAACATCCGTACCGGGTTGGAGCACTCCTTGGGTGGGGTAAGTCCCGCCAGGGCCAGCTCGCAGATTGAGGTTGACTTGCACCGTGCACGCCGAGCTAGCGGGTGGCGTGGCAGCAGCAGCCATCATCGAAGTGGGAGTCGGGGATATAGACGTTCCGGTGGGTGAAACCGCGGCGTCGGTAGGCCCTCCCACCTCGACGGTGAGGGTCGGGGTTATCTCAAGGCGCTTCGCGCGAAGGTCTGCGTCATCCTGGAAGGCAGAACTACCTGTATCCCCTCCCGGACCATCCATGAGCCCGATCAGGCTCCCCGCTAGCACACTTCCACATACAGCCAGCAGAACAAGGATCAATCCAGCGAACCATCTGTTCCACATCAGAGTCCTCCACTTCTACTTCAAGAGCACCCTCCTGGATTAGCCATGTGGTTCTGCTATCGGTAGGGGCAGGACACATCCGTCTGGTTGCTCGTCACGTGGCAGAATGATAGCACGTTACGGGGATTGTTAAGGAAAACCGCGCCCTTTCGCTCCCCACGCTGTGTGAGGAACGTGCGGGCGCCCACTAGGGCTTCTCAGTTCTTTGCGTCTTGGCGTCTTGGCGTGAGCTTGCCCTTTCGTCCTTCGCCAAGCCACAAGAACCTATATCTAATCCTTATACCAATTGTGCTGTGAAACGCCGTGAGGTTTGTAGTAAACACTTGAGTGTTCGTGAGGCGGACGAACACTCAAGTGTTTACTACGAACCGTCGCCGCATGGTTGTGAGGCTTTGTAGCACAACGGGTATTAGCAGGCGATGTATTTTTTCACTGCTGTTATTGCATATATGGAATATGAAGCAAAGGATGGTTATCGATCAACGAGTAAAAGGAGGACGCGAGCGATGAAGACGCGGAAGTTAATGGCGGTTTTGCTCATTCTGCTACTCTTGGGAGCGCTCTTGCCACTCGGGGCTACTCCGGTCGGAGCCGGTGAAACCGTCTCTGCCATTGTGGAGTTCGAGCGAGCCCCTATCGGCCCGGCGGCCGCGCGGGCGGAACGGGCCGGGATCCCCTTCGATGAAGCAGCCTACCGTGCCCTGCTTCTTGAGGAGCAACAAGCGTTTTTGGATACGTTGGCCGCGCAGGGAATTGCTGCCACCGTGCAGAGCGTGGACGCGGTCATCAACGACAGTACAGCCGCGACTGTGAACGCCGAATTTACCTACGTGCTGAACGCCCTGGGACTGCTGGTGGATGCGGATGCGATCCCGATAATCGCCTCCCTGCCTGGCGTCCGGGCAGTCCACCCCGACCGGCCTGTCAGTGCGTTCCTGGATGTCAGCGTTGACCATATCAACGCTCCGCAGGTGTGGAACGAGTTGGGAAGCCGCGGTGGGGGGCAGCAAGTGGCGGTCATCGATACCGGTCTCGATTGGACGCACCCCATGTTCGGCGGCAGTGCCCTGCCACCCGGTCCCGATCATCCTAAAGTGAAGTACTATATGACCTTTACGGCCGGGTCGATCGACGGCCATGGCCATGGAACGCACGTCGGCGGCACAGCGGTGGGCGATCAAGACTACGGCGAAACGGCGCTCGGTCCAGCACTCTTCAATGGGGTCGCCCCCAAGGCCGACCTGTGGGGCTACAAGGTCCTCAGCGATGCGGGCAGCGGCTCCTCCTTGAGCGTCGACCTGGCGATTGAGGACGCGGTCGCCAGAGGGGCGACGGTGATCAACCTCTCCCTGGGCGATACGAGCGGGGATCCAGACTCCTCGAGTGCCCGCGCCGTCAACAATGCCAACGACGCGGGCGTGGCCGTAGCCGTCGCAGCGGGCAATGATGGGCCGGGCTATTCGACCATCGGTAGTCCTGCCGCCGCCCACCGCGCGATCACCTTTGGCGCATCGACCGACCCGGGCGACAACGAGTACTTTGCCCGGCTGCAGGTCGACCCCGTGGAGAACATGGCAATCATCCCTCTGTCAGGCTCTCCAGTACCCACTCAGAGCCAGCAGGCCCGCTACTTCGATTGCGGCCAGGCCCTGGCCCCGACGGACTGTCTCGGCGCGGCAGGCAGGATCGCACTGATCGAGCGCGGCACCACCACCTTCAGCCAGAAAGCGCTGAATGCCGAAGCAGCGGGCGCGATTGCGGCGATTATTTACAACAATGTGCCGGGCAGTTTCGCCGGCACGCTGACCGGTGTCGAGTCGGGTATCCCGGTTGTAGCCATGAGCCAGGCCGATGGGCAGCGGCTGAAGGCGTTCGTCGGCCTGGATAGGGTTTCGACCGTCGACCTACTCCTGGACTGGGAGAACTTCACCGTCATCAGCGACCAGGTTGCCGGTTTCTCCAGCCGCGGCCCGAACAACGATTGGGTGCTCAAGCCGGATGTCTTGGCGCCAGGAAATAACATTACCTCCTCCGTCCCCCGCGCGGGTCAACTGGCTTCGCCGGATGGCTACGCGGATGCCGGAGGAACAAGTATGGCCTCGCCACACGGTGCCGGCGCGCTGGCTCTGCTGCGTGCGCTCCATCCAGATTGGTCGCCCGAGTGGCTGAAGACCGCCCTGATGAACACGGCCGTCCAGCTGGTCGATCCCGCAGACGGCCAACTCTACTCCATCCACGATCAAGGCGCGGGCCGGATCGATGTACATGCCGCCGCGACGACGCCTGCCCTCATCGGTGAGACCTATCAGGACGGGCGCCTAGCTCGCGGGAGCGTGAACTTCGGCGTGGTGGAAACCTTCGGTGGTGCAGTGGACGTGAGCAGGACCCTGCTCGTCCAGGACGTCTCGGGCAGCGGTGGGAACTGGAAGCTCTCCTGGGAACCCGGCAAAGGGAAGAACCGAGGGGGTGAAGGCCGCGACCTGCCAGCCGCCGGATTTGATCTGCAGATCAAGCCCAGCACCGTGAAGGTCAGCCCATATGGTTCCGGCAGCGCCACGATCAGCATCGGGCTTGACGGGGCACAGCTAGCGGAGGGTGACTATGAGGGACGGCTCGTCGCCACCAACGGCAGCACGACCTTACGGGTTCCCCTCTACGTTCGCGTCTCGACGAGCGGCAAGTACGGCTCAAACGCTCCCACGCTTGAAGACCCGGGCGATGTGAACACCAGTGGGAGTTACCTGCTGCAGTGGAGCGCCGTGGAGGATGCGAAGCGTTACCGGCTCCAGGAAGCAACGACCTTCACCAACCACTTCGCGGATGACGCGGAGGGTGATGGCGCTCAATGGACTTCCAATGGGTGGAGCCAATCTTTCCAGCGCGCCCACTCCGGTTCGCAGAGCTACTTCTCCGGACAGGGGCCCGAGCAGAACAACACGTTGACGACCGCCAAGGCGATAGCCCTACCAGCTGGGTCAGAGAGCACGCTATCCTACTGGACGTGGCATGATATAGAGGAGGGATTCGACTTCGGGTACGTCGAGGTATCCAGCAACGGTGGGTCCAACTGGGATGTGGTAGATACCGTCAATGGAACCAGCGATGGCTGGGTGAAGCGCTCGGTCAACCTGTCGCGATACGCGGGCCAGAGTGTCCTCGTCCGCTTCCGCTACGACTCGGACATACTCATCGACCTTGCCTTGTATGAGGGGTGGTACGTAGACGACATCTCCGTGGATAGCGCAGACTGGCGGACGATCGCAGAGAAAGGCGGGACCCAGCATCAAGTGAGCAACCAGCCCACAGGAACCTACTGGTACCGCGTAGCCGCCCTATTCAACGACAAGGGCTTCGGGAAGGAACTGCTCGGTCCGTGGAGCAACGTCGTGGACATCTCCGTTCAGAAATAGCCGGCAAGCACCTAAACAAAAGGGGCCTCGCGAGGGGTCCCTTTTCTTTATTCACCCTTCGGGGGTCGGTGCCAAAGTTCCTTCCGTTCTTTGCGCCCTGCGTCTTTGCGTGAGCCTGCCGTTTCATCCCTCGCCAACCCGCCAAACACCATCCCCCACTTGGCGGGCGGATTCATCCAACCACTAACCACTACTGCTTCCACCGCTTTCTACCCCCCTGTCGTCTCGAAAGAGGAGCCGTCTCGCGTTCACGACGCTCTTGCTCTATCTCGGCGAAGTAATCCAACCACGTTTGTGGCGCCGAGCTATCCTCAACCCTGTGAGGTATGTGACGCGGACGCACCCTACAGAGAACAGGGATGTTGACCGCCGCCCCCGCGATAATGGCCTGCCCTTTTGTCAGAGCTGGCAGCTCCCGCAGGAGATCTCGCCCGACCGATTCGACGCTCTCGGCCACGCGCGCCTGATCCACCGGGTTGACGATGCGGAGCAGGCATTGGGTGTGGCACTGCGAGAGTAGGTCGCGGTCGAGCTTGCCAGGGCGCTGGCTGATCAGCCCGATCCCCACGCCGATCCTCCACCCTTCGGCTAGGATTTGTCCGAGGATACTGGTACTGGCGACATCCGCATCCGAGGGGGCGAAGTGGTGCGCTTCCTCGATGAGAGTGAAGAGGGGATAAGGGAGATAGAAGTCGGGTTTCTCAGTGGCAGTCGCCTCCTGCTTGTAGGTCGTGCATCGTGCGTCATAGAGGCGACGCAAGAGCACGGCGACCATCTCCTGCTGTTCGCGTGGGTTCACCTCGTTGAGTTGCAGCACCGCACACGTGCCGGGACGCACCAGCTCGCGCAGCTCGACCTGCTCCACATCCACCTCACCCGGCTTGTAGATCCGCACATCGGGACGATACCCCTCCGCGGCCAACGCGGGGTGCGCGCCCATCTCCGCCAACGCGTCGTACTCGCCCCGCGGGTCGACGACGACGAGTGCTGCCCGGTTGTTCGGCTTCATCATCTCCTCGATCAGCACGCTGGCGAGATAACTCGTGCCGGCACCCGTACTGCCTATGATTGCCAGGTGCCGGCTGACGATCGCGGCAAGATCTAGGCAGACAGGCACGCTTCCCGGCTCTCGGCTCAGCAGCCACCCGACTTCCGCCGAGCCCGTTTCCCCTGCCCGACACTTGCTGAGTAGGTCGCCAAGCAGTGCGCTTCCGGCCAGATAAACGGGGTTGCCGCTGTGCGGCGCGATGCGCGGGTTGACAAAATCGCGCAGGCCGGGGTCGAAATAGCCTATCACCTCGCCGGTTACCTCGAAGCGTTCGGCGCGCGTCCCACTGTACCCCACCATCTCCGCCATCGCATCAGGCGAGACATCCGGATCGGCAAGGAAGCTGTCAGGGTAGAGCCGCACCGGTTGCCGTTCCACAACGCGCGCGAGCACGGCACGCTCTACCCCCTCGGCAACCGTGCGATAGGTCACAAACACCCCGATCTTGAGAACTTGCTCGGGGTCCGGCGAGATGAAAGTGAATGTGTGTGGCTCGGGGCCGGGGCCGCCCACGCGCCCAACCGGGTCGTCTGGCTTCTCCCTCATCGGCTGCCTCCCAGCACGCCAACCTGCCCCTGCCAACTCAGCTCATCCAGCAAGAGATCCAGCATTCGGATCTGCGCCTGCCCCTTCATCAGCGCTTTGAGCTGTTCCAAAACATGCCGCACCAACGGCAAGACAAGTGGCGACGCCTGCGCCAGCAAGAGTGGTACATAGCTCAACTGCAGCGGCTTCCCCGTGAGACGCGCCGCGAGGCTCCACCCATGGAAGGCGCGTACCTGCTCCTCCATCATCCGCTCGACCCGCGCATCGATTCTCGCCGCCACAACCGGCACACCCTGAGTCACATGACCCGCCTCGTCCACCGTACCGATAGCGATAATCCCAATCAGGGTCGCTCTCCCATCCAGATCATCCGGGGAGACCGCGGCCAACTGCGACCCCGCCGACAGACGCGGCTCCAGCCGACCGACATCCGGGTTCAGCAAAACCGTATCGTATACCAACCCCACCAGCCACCTAGCTGGCTCACTCCCCAACAGGATCCGCACAAAAGTCCCGAACCCATAATCAGCAGCCGCCAGCCCCTCCACCACCTCCCCCACCCCATCAACCCGACAGACGTAATCTATATGGCTGTTGGATCGCACGATCGTCCCCAAATACATTACGCCTTCCCTCTCGCCAAGCCGCTTTGCGCCTTTGCACCTTTGCGTCTTTGCGTTACCTTTCCATTCCCCACAGGTGCCCGGCACTTTGGAAGTGCGGGCACCTTGTACCATCTAGCATATCAGAAACCGATCTCCACACGGCTCAAGCCGTTCTCCTTGCGTACCCGCAGCACGTGATGGGTCTCCCGCTCGAAGCTGTCGTCGTGCGTGATGACAAAGATCTGCTTGAGCCCGTCCAGCTGCGTGATGCGGTCGGCAAGCTTGTCACGCCGGTGGTCATCCAGATTCGTCGTCGGCTCGTCGAGGAAGAGCGTGCGAATTTGCGACATCTGCATCAGCAGCGCCAATCGCACCGCGATCGCCGCCGCCATCTGCTCTCCACCTGAGAGCTGCTTGAAGGCGCGCTGCTCTCCCTTGCAATGCACCGTGATCTCGTAGCTCTCGTCCCAATCCAACATGTAGGAGGGTTCGCCCAGAATTTCCTGGAACAGCTGGTCTGCCTGATAAGAGATCGACTGCACCCGTCGCTCCACCACGGCGGGGCCCGCCTTGCGGATACCCTCCCTGACAAATTCGAAGGCCTCTTTCAATCGCTCGAGGCGTGCGACCTCGCATTCCGCCTCCTGGAGCTTCTTCTGCTGCTCGCGCAACCCACTCAACTCTTCATTCGCGCCCGCCAGTTGAGATTCCGCGCTCTCTATCTTTGTCGCCAGAGCCACCTTCCGGTCACGGGTGGCTTTGAGTTCCTCCGTCACCTGCTCGTGCCGCTCGTCGTCGTAGGCTGCTTTCGCCTCCTCGTGCTTTTCGCTTAACTCAGCACTCAGCTGACGCTGTTGGGCATGCTCCTGCCGTAACCGCTCGACCGTAGCCTGGCGTGTGTCGCGCGTCTCAGCGGTCTTGATGTTAGTCACGTACCGATCGTGGTCTGCCTTGGTGCTGTCCAGTGTCACTTTGACGGCCACCAGATCGTCGTCCAAGCTGGCGAAGGCGGCTAGAGCTTCCTCCTGGGCCGCTCGCCGCGTCTCCAGTTCCCGCTGCTCCTCCCGCTTCGCCTGCTCCTCCTGCTCCAATTCGCCACGGCGGTTGGCAATGGTTTGCTGTCTCGTCCTCTCCGTTCGCGGGTCGCCCAATTCATCCAGCGCCCGCTTGGCCCGCTCGACCTGTTCCGCTGCGCCCGCAAGGTCGTCGGCCTGCCTCTGGAACTGTTCTCGCCGTGCCTCACCCTCCGCGATCTCCTGCTCCAGCTCGTCCGCTCGCCCCGGCTGCGGGAGCCTCACCAGCTCCTGGTTGAGCGCCTCACGCCGGCTTTCCACCTCATCACGTTGCTCGGAGAGCGACGCTTGCTGCTCCTTGAGCGCGCCAACGGTTTCCTCGAGCCCCTGCAGGCGCTCCTCAAGTTCTGCCACCACAGTGGGCGCCTCAGCGACCGCGCTTACCTGCTCCTCTAGCTTGGCTACCTTATCCTGCTGTTTCAAGATCGTCTCGCGCACTTCATCCGCTCGCTTCGGCGTCGGCAGTTGATCGCGCGCCTTTTGTTGCTTCTTCTCCTCTTTCCGGAGCCGCTTCAGCTCTTTAGCCGCGGCCTGTTCGGCCTCACGTGCATCCTGTTGCTGTGCGTTAAGTGTCTGTTGCTCCGCCTCAAATTCGCGCTCCAACTCCTCCGCCCGATGGGCAACGAGCGGCTCCTTACAAACGGGGCAGGTGGCTGTCTCCGTGCTCCGTAGCATCTCCAACCGCTCCTGAAGCACGCGAGCGTTCTCTGCCATCTGGGTCTGCAGTGCCTGTGCCTGGCTTTGCTCCGTTTGCTGCGCCTCGATCTGGCGGGCGATCTCCTCCAGGATCCCATCCAGACGTGCTCGCTCCTCCAATTGTCCCTCGATCCGTCCGATCTCCTCTTGGAGTTGCGCCAATATCGCTTGCGCCTCATCTCGCTGGCGTTTGGCAAGCTCCCACGCTTGTTCCTGCTTTTCCGCCTCACGCAATTCCTGACGGAGCCTCTCGCGCTGCGCTTCCAAGGGTGCAACCTTGTCAGTCAGAGCAGTCAGCTCCTCGACGAGCCTGTCCCGTTCTGCCTTCAGATCGGCCTGTTGCTGCTCGATACGCTCTCGCTCTTCCAACTGACCACGGACCGTCTGATGCTGATCCTGTAACTCAGCCAGTCGCTCTGCCTCCTCCTCCACCCGCTCAAGCGCCCGCTGCCGTGTCCCGACCGCTTCGTCGGCCTTGCGCCGTCTCTCCTCCCACTGCTCCTGCTGCTCCACAAGCGGAGCCAGCTCTTCCAAACGCGCCTCGGCGACGGCGACGCCATCCAGCTCCTGCTTGATACGTTCTAGCGTGCTCCGCAGCTCTGATAGCTTCTTCGCCGTCTCCTGCAATGCTTCCTTCTTGCGATCGCGCTCCTCACGCTCCGCTTCGAGCTCCTCCCGCCGCTGTGCCGCTTCTTGATAGGCCTGGTATCCTTCCTCGCTTGCTGCAACGATGGCGGTCGCCTCTTCCGCGGCTTTCAATTCCCTCTCTGCCTCTTGAACTCGTTCGTTCAGGCTTTCCAGCACGCGCGTCGCCTCGTCATATTCGCGCTTGAGCGCCTCGACCTGTTCCCGCGCGACTTGAAGCACATTGGCCTCATCCTGCAATGCCCTCAACCGTCTCGTCGCCTCCTCCAGTGCCGCCCGGTCCGTCGTGATCTGAATGGTCCGCTCCTGCACCTCCGCTTCAAGCAATGGGAGCCGCTTTAATTCGCCCCGCAATTCCGCGACCTGAAGGTTCGCCTCGTCCAGCTGGCGCTGTAGATGATTGCCCGTAGCGCGCAGCTTGCCCCAAGCGCGCTCGTACTCATCGACACGCAGGAGCGGGTTGAAAATCGTCTTGCGCGCAGCCGGCGTTTCCAGGAAGGAGCCGGTCATCCTACCCTGTGAGACACCGATAGCATTACTAAAGAGTTCCCTGGCATAGTCCAGATCCACCCCCAGATGATCCGAGAGCCAATCAGCCGTATCCGCTTTGGACTCGACAAGCTTGCTCTTTGTCGCCGGATCGTAAATGTAGATAGTGCTCTTGCCGGCCGACCGGATAACCTGGTAACTCCGCTCATCCACCGGGCTCTGGAAAGTAAGTACCACCTCGCCGCTGCTCTCCCCCTCCCGACAGAGTTGCGCTTGGTTATAATCGAGCGAATCGAAGAGCGCGAAGCCGATCGCCTCCAACAACGTACTCTTCCCGCTACCATTCTGCCCGCAAATCAGATTCACACCCGGGCGAAACCGAATCGGCGAGCCACCATGCCCATAACTCTTGATATTATTCAATTCAACAGAAGTAATCAGCACCCCTCTCCCCTTTCCCTACCTCTACCCAATGACCCCTGACACACAAAAGCACCAAACCTACAAGCTCCCACAACTCCAAGCCCAACCTCTCCCCCTCAACCTGAACCATAAGCATCCAACTGCGCCTCGATCAGCCCGAGAATGCTCTCCGGGCTATCGCCCTTCAGCGCGCGCTCCTTCACATCCAGCATCACCTCAGCCCACTCTTCCGGATGGCTAGCATAGCGACTGTCATTCAAGACAATCTCACGCAGCACCGCACGCTCCAGCTCGCGCGGGCTCAACTGCTCGTCCTCACTCAGCTGTAGGCCAGGCAGCTGCAGCCCCGCCGGGTTCACCCGCGCAACGAGCGGATCCACCTCCTCCACAACCGTGCGCCGCATCTCATCCAGATCCAGCGCAACGCGATCGAAGGGCAGGGTGCCCTCCAGGTAAACCTCGACGACGGGCTTCCGACCGTCCTCATGCCACCTTGGCGCCTGCCGCCGCACGCGCTCCCGCAGTGCCTGGTAGAGTTCGGTAGGAGCCTGGTAGCGGCCGACGAAGAACATCTCGCGGAAGAAGGGGCGCGGTGAGGCTTTGATGTGGCGAGCGGCAAAGGAGCCCTCCGGCCCGACGGTCACGTCGTACATGCCCCGCTCCCACTTCCGCTCCTCCATCGCGCAGGTCTCGAGTGAGCCCGGGTTGAAGAGCCACCCTTCCCGCTCGAAGGGCTTATGCATGTGCCCCAACGCCACGTAGTCGACACTCGCTCGTAACGGCGCGATCTGGGTATGCGTCCAGCAACCCGAGATATTGGGCATCTCGCCCTCGATACCCGCGTGGGTAAGCAGCATCGTGCAGCCATTTTCCGTCCTGGGCAACCCCTCGATCGCCTCCGCCAACCTTGGCAACCAGAAGGCGGCGGAAGCGCCGAGCCAGGGTACGCCGACGATTCGTACATTCCCTAGATCAACGTAGCTCCCCTCCTCCCCGTCCCACGTCTGGAGCGTTACCGTCTCCTGCTCAAGCTTCGGCCTGAGCAGGATCAGATAACCCTCATGCGCCAGCACTGTCAACCAAGAGATCTGAGCGCGGTAGCGCGCCTGATCATGATTGCCCTCGACCGCAATGACCGGGATCTGCGCCTCGCGTGCTATCGATAGGACATCAACCGCCTGAATATAAGCCCAAGGCTCTACGGCTGCCTTATGGAACAGGTCCCCCGCGATCAGAATGGCATCGACCTTCTGCTCGACCCCATAGCTGACGGCACACTCAAATGCATATCCAAAGTCGTTGAAGCGATCAGAGGAGTTATACTGCTGGTAACCAAGGTGAACATCCGCAACATGAAGAAGACGCATAGAGAAACACTCCTATATAAACTCAGCGCCAGCCAACAGCGGTCAAACATTCCTTTCGCCGCTGATTGTACGATTTCCATCCCCTCTCTCCAAGGAAAGCCTGGCGGCTTTCCTTGCGTTCTTTGCGTCCTTGCCTCTTTGCGTTAGATTCCTGTTTCGTCTCTCGCCAATACGCCAAATAGCGTACCCACCTTCCGCCTTTTGGCTACCTCCAAATCCTCCATTCCCCGCAGGCACGCGCCATCAACGAGTGATATACTTCCACTTGTATCCTACCGTTTTGCCACGGAGGCTTCGTTATGACAAGAATATCCAATACATTAACCCTTCTTCTATTAATGGTCGTCCTACTCGTCTCGGTAGTGCCTGCCACCGCTGCCCCCGCTACGCAGGCCGGCGCGGATTGGGCGATTCCGAACGGGCATTTCTATACCGAAACGGCGGGCGGGCAAGGCGGCTTCAGCGTGGTGGACGACAGCCAGGCCCGCTTCTGGAGTGAGTTCCAGCGCTTAGGGGGCCTACAGAACGTCGGCTACCCGATCTCGCGCCGCTTCGTCTACGACGGCTTTGTGACGCAAGCCTTCCAGAAGCTGGTGCTGCAATGGCGCCCCGAAGTCGGCCAGGCTTGGCCAGTCAACGTCTTCGACGAGCTCTCCCGGAAGGGCTTCGACGATCGCCTCCATTCCGCGCGTCAGACTCCCTACCCGCTGCACAACTTCGACCCGCCGGGCGCTAGTTGGGAGCAGATTGTCCGCAACCGGCAGGCCCTTTTGGATGCCAACCCGGCCATCCGCGCCCGCTACTTCGCCGCCGCGGACCCGCTGAACGTCTACGGCCTGCCCGTCTCGCGCGTCGAGGACATGGGCAACCACTACGCGGTACGGACCCAGCGCGCGGTCTTCCAACAATGGAAAGAGAGCGTGCCCTGGGCCTCACAGGGCCAGGTAACCATCGCCAATGGCGGCGACATCGGCAAGGAACTCGGTTGGCTCGCTGGACCCTACCTCCAACCCGAACCTAGCCCTCAGGCCTCGACCACCTGGGAAGTGGAGTCTCTGGTGGTTGGTGCGGACGCACCCAATCGCCTCTATGCGTTGGAGGTCGCGGTCCCGGGCAACACCAGCAAACGCCTCATGGTGAGCGATGACCTGGGCACGAGCTGGCGCCCCTTCAATGGCCCCCTCCCGGTCGAGGCAACCTGCCTCTGGCGACTGAGCATGGACTACGCGGCCCCCGGCGCGCTCTACGCGACTACCTGCCAGGGCCTCTACCGTTGGACGGGTAACGCGTGGACGAAGCTCTCATCCGAGAAGCTCCTTGATATCGCGATCGCCTATCGCCAGCCCCAAGTTGTGTGGGGAGCAAGAGCGGCCGCGCCCGGAGAGGAGGGGGGCGTCCTGCGCAGTACCGATGGCGGGAAGACGTGGGAGGTTGTTACATCCAATGCTTACTACTCAACCCTGGGTCTCGACCCCCGCGACAACGACATGCTATACGCCGTGACGCAGTACCGTGGCAATGGATGGCCCAGCCTGCGCCGTGGCGACGGGAGCGGCGAGTGGGAGAATCTGCCATCGCTAGACGGGCTACAGGTCAACAATGGCATCACGATTGACGGTCAGAGCGGCGATCTATACGTGACGACGACCGCCGTCGGCCCCGTGGCGCTATGGCGCAGCACGAACCCTCGCGCAGAGAACGTCGACGAGGTGCGCTGGCAGAAGGTTCACGACTTTGGCCCTGGCTTGAACGTCAAGCTACTTGCCTCCAAGCGCAGCAACCAGGGACTCACCCTTTTCGCTAGCTTCGACCCACTCGACGACCAAAGCCCCGCCCAGCTCCATCGCTCCCATGATGGCGGACAAAGCTGGCAACCCCTCACCATCCAATAAGAGAACCTTCCTTCTTCAACGCAAGAGGCACAGCTAACTGTGCCTCTTGTGCTGTTTCGCCGTAGATTCACAACGCCTGCCGCCGTTCCATCTTTGCGTGAGATTGCCATCTCATCCCTCGCCAAGTCGCCAAGGACCACCCCTAGAAATCATCTTCCATGGGCCGCCGAGGCCTATCACTTGGCCCACCCCTATCAATTTTGGTCCGCTGTATCGCGAAGAAGATGATGGCTCCAGCTATCAAAATAACAGCACCCAAGCACACTGCCATCACTAGTAGTTCCCCAATGCCTACCATTCGTGTATCCCCTTTCCGGCCACCCTTCCCCTTGCACCTAGAAGGTTGCCAGATCCCAAGTGTCCTTTAACTCACAGCGATTGCCATCCGGATCGTGGAACACACCAATCGTCCCCCATTC
>JALZCF010000206.1 GCA_030863245.1 Chloroflexota bacterium | reverse complement strand
CAGCAGCTGAAGGCGATTGCCCGGGCGCACGGAGCCATCGGTCTCTTTATCCACCTGCATCCAGCAAGGCAGATGGACCAGAGCGAGCAGCTGCTGCACGCGCCTATCGAGAAAGCACTTGTCAAACAAGTTTTTCTCGCAGCCAAGCACCTGAAGGAGGCACTGCACGATGCGGCTCAGGCGGGTAGGGCAGCTTTCCTAACGGTAACTCGCCTCGATGGTCAGCTAGGGTTGGCGCAGGAGCACTCTTACCGCGTCATCGGTGGGGGATTGTTCGGTTTGACCAAGACGTTGAACCTCGAATGGCCCTCTGTCTACTGCCGGGCCATCGATCTAGGGCCTGACCTGACGGCGGAAGAGGGGGCGGCGGCCATCCTCGCCGAACTGCACGATCCTGATACTGATCTGGCGGAAGTTGGGTACGGCGCGCAGGGGCGCGTGACTGTCGCACGTGAGCGCGCTCCCACTAACACCCGGTCGCATCATGAGAGGACGATTGACGAAAGCTCTGTATTCGTGGTGAGTGGGGGTGCGAAAGGCATTACGGCTGAGTGTGTCATCAAGCTGGCAGAGCGCTACCAGTGCCGGTTTGTTCTGCTGGGTCGCTCGTCCAATGACGAGCCGGAGCCGGAGTGGGCTCGCGGCTGTGATGACGAGGCGGAGTTGAAGCGGCGCATCCTACGGGACCTCGAGGCCAGGGGCGAGGAGGTAACCCCGCGCAAGATGCAGGCGATGTACCAGGCTGTCATATCCAAGCGAGAGATAGAGGCAACGCTGGAGGCTGTGACACGGGCTGGAGGGCAGGCCACATACATCAGCGCGGACGTCACGGACGGTTCTCGCCTGAAGGAAAAGGTTGCAGAGACGGTTGCTTCGATGGGAGCCGTGAGCGGCATCATTCACGGTGCCGGCCGGCTGGCAGATAAGTGGATAGACAAGAAAACGGAAGCCGACTTTGAGGTGGTCTACGACACCAAGGTAACCGGTCTCCAGAACCTGCTTGACTGTGTGCCCGTCGAGCAGCTTGACCACCTTGTTCTTTTCACCTCGACAGCCGGCTTCTTTGGCAATATCGGGCAGGCAGACTACGCCCTGGCGAACGAGATTCTTAACAAGTTTAGTCATCGCCTCAAGGAGCTCTATCCATCCTGTCACGTCGTCTCTATTAACTGGGGACCCTGGGATGGCGGTATGGTGACGCCGGAGTTGAAGAGGATCTTCGCGCTGCAGAATATCGAGATCATTCCCGTCGAGCTTGGAACCAGGATGTTTGTCGAGGAACTGATGCCTGCCAATCGGGATGCGGTACAGGTCGTGGTCTGTGGCCCTGTGATGCACTCGAAGTTAGCACTCCAGGGTGTGGCGCCCGTCCTTGAGCCACGCACCCACCGGATCCGGCGCAAGCTATCCCTTCGCGAAAATCCCTTCCTGCTGGACCATGTGATCGGCGACCAGGCCGTCTTGCCCTTTACCTGTGCCGCGTCGTGGATCATCCAGGCCTGCGAGCAACTCTACCCCGACTATCAATTCGTCGGCTGGTCCGATCTCCGTCTACTAAAAGGGATCGTCCTTTCGGACAAAGCGGAGAGCGAGTTGATCCTGGATCTGAAGATGATAGAGGGAACCGAGCCCAACGAGCGGCTGTTGGAGGCGACTATCTGTAGTGAGAGCGAGCAGGGGAAGCTCTGGTACCACTACCAAGGCCAAATCAAGGTTGCACGGCGATTATCTCCGCCTCCAACCTACAGCTCATCCAACCTCGTGGCGGAAAGCCTCACACCCGGCACGAGGCTCTACCGGGATGGAACGCTATTTCATGGCCCAACTTTCCAGGGAGTAGAGACTCTCTTGAACATTTCACCCCATCGGCTCACCATGCGCTGTGTTGCGCCGAGGGTCCAACGGGAAGCACAGGGACAGTTCCAGGTCGGCAGGTTCAATCCCTACATTGCGGATGTACAACTACATGGGGCGTTGATCTGGACACAGCACTTCCATGGTGAGGGTTGCTTGCCGGCCAAGGTATCGCTGTTCGAGCAGTTCGAGCCTCTTTCCTTTGATGTGCCGTTCTATGTGTCTATGGAAATCGTATCCAAGACGGATTCAAAAGTTGTGACCGATATCATCGCTCACGACGAACAGGGACGTGTCTACAATCGTCTGGAAGGCACGGAATTCACCGTCAGCCGACAGCTTGCTCACCTCTTCCAGCAGTCTACGGGATCATCTGCCGGAAAGGGCTCACATTAACCGGCTTCATCGACGTTGGTCGCCGATCCTACAAGAGAACCAGGAACATATCAGATGAAGATTCTCTTTACCACTCCATGCAAACCTATCCCTATCTTCCTCGGCAAATATCTGTCGATCGACGATGTCAGTTACCGCTTCATCGTCGATCAGGGACTGTTCAACGCGACGGCCGACGTACCCGCCTTCTCGCTGCATTATCTGGCCCAAAATATCAATGTTCCCTCGGTCGTGCTGGAATGGCCCACCTTCGACGAACTGGAGAAGGAGTTGCGCTCGGACTACTACGACTATATAGGGATCACCTTCAAGTTCCTCGATGTCTACATGGTCGTGGAGATGATCGAGCATATCCGTCGTGTCTCCCCACACACTCAGATCATCCTAGGTGGGTATGGTACGTTGACCCTGGACGAACCGGAGTACGCCTATATCCAGAACAGCGTTGACTATGTCTGTAAGTACGGTGATGGCGTTGCCTTCCTACGCCACCTGATCGGCGATTATGAGCTGCGACCGACGGTCGCTCACATGCCCTTAGAAACAATCTACCTGCCGTGGCTTCCCGCCGCTGCCCTAAATATCGCGTATATCCTGTCCGCCCTTGGCTGCGTCTGGAAGTGCGAGTTCTGCTGCACTTCGGCCTATGCGGGTGGCAAGGTGCTCGACACCATGTCGCCGGAAGAGATCGTCGATAGCATGCGCTGGTATCACACGAAGTATCCTCATTTAAGCCAGATCTATATGATGGATGAGGAACTTCTGCTGCGGCAGAAGAAGGTGCGGGCGATCGGCAAGTTGATCCGCGAGGATGAGAGCTTGGGTCTCTCCACCATGAGTTACCTGGCCTTCGGCACGATCAAGGCGATCAGTCGGTGGGACCCGGAAGAGATGCTGCTCAACGGCGTTTCCCAAGTGTGGTCCGGAGTTGAGTCCCTTTACTCCTACTACCGGAAGAAGGGAGATGTGGATTCCAGGGAGTTGATGCGCACGTTGAATGAGTGCGGAATCGAGACGCAACTATCCTGGATTATCGGGGACGATTGCCAGACGAAAGAGAACATCCAGGCAGATATCGACTACTTCATCGATCACGTTCCCACGACCGCCCAGTTGTCGAGCCTCTCGGCGTTTCCCGGGACGCCACTCTATTCGCGTTTGAAGGCAGAAGGTCGCGTCCAGACTCTCGTGCCGGAGGAGGCACACCTGTTGGGGAACAATATGGATTCGCTCCACTTCACCCACGAAGAACGCCTGGAGCTGATCATGGGAACTCACCATCAACTTTATGAGGCGCATGGTCCATCCCTCATGCGATCGGCAGAGGTGTTTCTGAATGGCTACGAATATTGCCGCCAATCAAAGAATCCTTATCTCAGGGAGGACAAAGCCAGGTATTTTGAGAAGAAGATCAAGACGTACGTTCTGTTCGCCGCCGTCGCCGAGGCATTTGCCCCCAATGACCATATCAGGCAGGAGATGCGTGCGATGCAGGATCGATATGTGTCACTCTTTGGTCCCCTGAATGAGCGACAGCAGTTCATTTCCAACTGGATTATGGCGCATGCCGAGAAGGAGATGGTTCGCCGGGAGCGAGAGGGGTACGAGCCTACACCTCGTGACGTGCCCTTGAAACGTTACACCTACGACGGCCGGACTTCTATGGCGAAGGAACGATACGAGGTGCCGTTGAGCGTGATGTAAAGCGAGAGCAGCCAGGTTATAGGTGCATGCCTGAGACGTAGCAAATGGACAATAGAGATAGAGATAGACGTCACGGAAAATAGAGTATGGAGAAAATCGCAGTTATCGGGCTGTCCTGTCTGCTTCCTGAGGCGTCCGATCCGGAGCAATTCTGGCGTAATCTAGTCGAGGGAAAGGATGTCACATCCGAGGCCACGCCGAGTGACTATGGCATCGATCCGGCCATCTTTTATGATCCGGACAAGGGGAAGCCGGACAAGACGTACTACCTGCGCGGCGGCTATGTCCGGTCATTCTCCTTCGCTCCCACCGGCTATCGACTACCGGCGGCCTTCCTGGAAGAACTGGACGATCTCTTCAAGTGGTCGCTCCACGTCGCGAAGGAAGCGCTGCAGGATAGTGGCTACCTTGGCAATGAACCCTTCCTCAAAGAGTGCGGCATCATTCTAGGCAATCTATCGTTTCCTACCCGCTCTTCCTACCAACTCGTGGCGCCGATCTACCACCGGGTTGTTGAAGGGGCCGTGCGGGAGCTGCTGGGGCAAGAAGGTTTCCAGCTTGCGCCCTGGCCGGAATCCAGAGAGGTTCATCCCCACAATGCCCTCGCCTCGGGCTACCTGACCAGCGTGGTGGCCCGCTCCCTTGGTCTAGCCGGTAGGTCGTTCTTGTTGGACGCCGCGTGTGCCTCTTCCCTCTATGCCGTCAAGCTGGCGTGCCACTACCTTTCGACTGGCAAGAGCGACCTGATGCTGGCTGGGGGGGTGAGTTGCGCGGACCCCCTATTCCTGAGTACGGGCTTCTCCATCCTTCAGGCCTTCCCCGAGCATGGTCGTAGCCGCCCGCTTGACAGCACGTCCGAAGGATTGACGGTGAGTGAGGGCGCCGGGGCGGTCGTGCTCAAGCGATACAGCGATGCGCTTAGAGATGGTGACAGGATTTACGCCACTATTCGCGGGGCAGGATTATCGAACGATGGGAGAGGCACCCACCTGCTTACACCCAATCCGATGGGGCAGATCCGTGCTTTCGAGCGAGCGTATGACAGCGAGGGAGTGGATCCGAAGAGCGTTGCCTACGTGGAGTGTCACGCGACCGGTACGCCCGTCGGCGATGTGGCCGAGCTCAACTCGATGGATGCCTTTTTCGGGCGCCACGGTGCTGCCCCCTTGATCGGTTCAGTGAAGTCGAACGTGGGCCACCTACTGACGGCCGCCGGAATGGCCGGCTTGCTCAAGGTGATTCTGAGCCTGCATAAGGACTACCTACCAGCTACGGTTCATCTCGATGAGCCGCTCGCCTCCCGAAACGGGCTCATCACGGCCAACCGGATGGTTCAGGTGGGCACTCCATGGCCGCAGGCGCGATCGGCCAGGCGAGCCGCGGTGAGCGCCTTCGGGTTTGGTGGTACCAATGTCCACCTCATTCTGGAGGACGTGGTTGCGTCTCTGCAGGCCCCGAACGGAACGGGTGCCGCTGCCCCGCCTGCCGCCGACAAGATAGCAATTACCGGCATGGACGCCTTCTTCGGCGCGAGCGAGGGGCTGGACGCGTTCGAGCGGACCATCTACGACGGGAAGCAGCATTTCCGCCCTGTTCCACTACAGCGCTGGAAGGGAATCGAGGGACAACATGAGCTCCTGCAGGCGTATGGCTTTGCAGAGCAGGAGGCGCCACAGGGAGCGTATATTGACGCTTTCGCCATCGATGCGCTGCGCACCAGAATGCCCCCCAACGAGATCGAGCATCTAAACCAGCAGCAACTGTTGATGCTCAAGGTAGCCGATCGAGCCGTGCGCGATGCCGGCCTGGAAGAAGGCGGCAACGTGGCGGTGATCGTGGCAATGGGCATGGAGCAATCTCTCCACCAGTTGCTGGCACGGTATCATCTCTCCTGGCAGATCGATGAAGGGCTGGCGCGTAGCGGCCTGACCCTCCCTCCAGAACGGGTCCGTGAGCTGGAAGAGATTGCCAAGGAGAGTGTTCATGACGCGCTGCAGCTAGCTGAGGCGGTAAGTCTCATCGGCAACATCGTGGCGAGCCGCATCTCTTCCCTATGGGATTTCTCTGGCCCCTCCTTCACCATCTCCGCTGAGGAGAATTCCGTGTTCAAGGTGCTGGAGGTTGCCCAGATGCTGCTGGCCGTCGGCGAGGTCGAGGCGGTAGTGCTGGGAGCGGTCGATTTGGCGGGTGGCGTAGAGAATGTGCTGCTGCGTCATCAACTAAGCCCCGTCAACAGCGGGGAGCCGACCCTGAGTTTCGACCAGGCAGCCAACGGTTGGCTGGTAGGCGAGGGGGCCGGGGCGGTCGTGCTCGAGTCCCACGGGGTGGCCCAGCAGAAGAACCGACGTATCTACGCTCTGATCGATGCGATCGGTATTGTGGAGGAGCCAGCCACGACCGCAACGGATGAGACAGGGCGCTGGGTGCCAACTTCTAATGCAGTGAGGCGGGCCTGCGAGCACGCGCTGGCCGAGGCGGGAGTACGTCCGGCGGAGATTGGGTACTTGGAGGTGTTCGGTAGTGGCATGGAGGAGGCCGATCGCGCCGAAGTCGAGGGATTGCTCCAGGCCTACCAGACGTCTGGCACAGGGTTGAGTTGTGCTATCGGCAGTGTGAAGACCAACGTCGGCCATACCTTCGCTGCCTCGGGTATGGCTAGTCTGATCAAAGCGGCGCTCTGCCTTTACCACCGTTACATCCCCACTACGCCCGGTTGGACGGGACCCAAACAGCCCGAGCTCTGGCAGCACAGCCCCTTTTACGTCGCGACGGAGTCGCGGTGGTGGTTCTTGGAAGCGGATACGACGAAACGGATCGCCGCCATTAACGGAATGGGGATGGATGGTGCCTTCGCACACATCATTTTATCGGAAGACTCGCAGCAGCAGGTGCGACCCAGCCGCTACCTGGAGCAGACCCCTTTCCATCTCTTCCCGCTCGTGGCCGATACTCAGGATGAGTTGCTCGCGCAGATCAAAGCGCTGTGGCAGGTCGCCGATGGCTCGACTATACTGTCAGAGGTGGCACGTAGCTCTTACGAGGCATTCCAGAAACGCCCTGATGCCCGCTACGCCCTTGCGCTCGTCGCCCACAATCGAGAGGAACTCGCGCGGGAGATCCGGCTGGCGCTGGAAGGTGTGTCGCGTGCATTCGAGAGAGGTGACACTTGGAAGACGCCGCTTGGCAGCTATTTCACGGCTGAGCCGTTGGGCCGAACAGGTTCTGTTGCCCTTGTCTTCCCCGGTCCCTTCAACTCCTACGTCGGTCTGGGACGGGATCTCTACCGCCTGTTTCCGCGGATCTATAGCCAGATAAGTGGCTTTACAAGCGATCTCAGCCTCGGGATCGAGCAGTACTTCTATCCAAGAAGCCTCACGCGCTTGTCCACCCGTCAGGTGGAAGAGCTTGAGGCACAATTGCTGACCGATACCAACGTGATGCTCAAAGCGATCACCGCAGCGGCAGTGCAATTCTCCTTCATCCTGCAGTCCTACTTTGACGTGCGACCGCAGGCCGCGTTCGGCTATAGCTTCGGTGAGTTCAGCATGATGTTTGCGCTCAGCGTATGGGATAGCGTTGACGAGGCTTGTCGGGACCTCGATGCCTCGCCCCTGTTTCGGACGCGACTCTCCGGCCCCAAGAATGCGGTACGCGCCTACTGGGGCCTGCCTGAGATACAGACACCCAGCGATGAGGCCTTCTGGAGTACCTACGTACTCCTCGCGCCGGCCGACCGGGTTACCGAGGTGGTTGAACAGGAAGAGCGCATCTTCCTGACCCATATCAATGCCCCACACGAGGTGGCGATTGCTGGCGATGCGGAGGTGTGTCGCCGGGTCATCGACCGGTTAGGATGTGATGCGTTCCGCGCGCCCTTTGACGAGGTGTTGCACTGCGACATCCTACGCTCTGAGTACGACACCCTGGTTCAACTACTTACGCGAAAAGTGCGGCATCAACCAGAGGCAAAACTGTACGCGGGGACCACCTGCGAACCTATGCCCTTCGATAGTGAGGCGATCGCCCACCTCATCGCTGAGGGACTGTGCCGGCAGCTTGATTTTCCGCGCCTTGTGAATCGGGCCTACGAGGATGGTGCTCGGATCTTCATCGAACTCGGCCCCGGAACGACGTGCTCCCGCTGGATCGACGCCATCCTTCGGGGCAGGCCATCCGCCACGATGACCATCAACCAGAAGGGCGTGGACGATTATACGTCGATTCTAAAGGTGCTGGGCCGGTTGGTGAGTCACCGCGTTCCCGTAAACCTCTCTCCGCTCTATGGACAGCCCGATGAGGCATCTATCTCCAGGGGGAGACTTGTCCGGCGGGTAGTTCTGGGTGGGCGCCGGATGGCAGACACCATCCTGCATGAGACCAACCGGCAACGTTTTGCCGGATTGGCAGTGCACCTCACGAATGGCGCTTCACAAGATGCGTCCCGCCTCATGCCCGTTCGCGAGGATAGGGTGCAGCAGCCAGTTGCGGGTACGAAAGATGTTGCCTGGACGGGACGGCTCAGCCTACAGGACCAACAGTTCAACCAGAACCGGGTCCATCTGTCACAAGTGCACACGACCTTCCTGCAACAGAGGAAAGAAGCTACACGACAGATGAGCCAGATGATCCAGATGCAACTGGCTCTGGCTAGGGATTGGTTGTATAATGGAATAACTGTAGAAACGGCTACCCCAACAGTAGCCCCACCGGCGCGCCCCGCTTCGCCCGCTCCAACTCCCTTCAAGAAACTGGATCAGGTTCTTTTCGACGAAGCTGACATCTTGGAGTTTGCGACTGGCAAGATCGCGCGCGTCTTTGGTGAGGAATACGCCATCATCGATACCTACCCGAGGCGGGTGCGGTTGCCCATGCCACCCTACCTCTTCCTCAGCCGGGTGACGAAGCTGGAAGCGGAGCGCGGGCGATACGAACCTTGTTCCATCGAAACCGAGTATGATATTCCACACGATGCCTGGTACATCGTGGACGGCCAGGTGCCCGCTACTATCGTCATCGAGGCATCCCACGCCAACATGTTCTTGATCAGCTACCTGGGCATTGATCTACAGAATCAGGGACAACGTGTCTATCGAGCCCTGAACGGCGATGTGACATTCTTCGGTGAGTTACCGCGTGCGGGCGACACGCTGCGCTGCCGGGTCGACATCGAGTCGTTCGCTAGAGCAGCCGAGACGATGTTGTTCTTCTATAGCTATGAATGCTTCGTGGGCGATCGACTCGTCCTGCGGATGAAGGGTGGCGCCGGTTTCTTCTCTGATGGGGAACTGGAGCAGGCACGGGGAATGGCGGCGCCCAGGGTGACGCACAAGAGCGTGGCTGAAGACGGACTGCGCCGGTCGTTTGTGCCACCGCTATCTTGCACAAAAACCAGGTTCGACGAGCACGACCTGTACCATCTAGCTGAGGGTGATCTGGAGGCCTGCTTCGGTCCCGCATACCAGCAGCACGGTCGCAATCCGTCATTGCGATTGCCGCCCACGGCGCTACGGATGATCGATCGCATCACGAGCGTCGATCCACATGGGGGCTCTCACGGGTTAGGTGTGGTCACGGGCGAGAAGGTGCTGGATGCGGAGGCATGGTATTTCCAATGCCACTTCAAGGATGACTGGTGTATCCCCGGTACCCTGGTCGGCGAGGGTTGCGTGGAGCTCCTGCAGTTTTACATGCTCTACCTCGGCTTCCATACGCACACCGCCGATGCCTGCTTCCAACCCGTGCCGAATGTGAAGCTTATCGGACAAAGCCGGGGCCAGATCACGCCCACATCGGGGACTCTCACTTACCGTATGGAAGTGACCGACCTGGGACTCGATCCGCGACCCTATCTTGTGGCGGACGTCGATGTCATGTTTGAGGGACGGGTGGTTGCCCGGTGTCGCCAGTTGAGCACTCAGTTGTTGGAAAAGGCCAGCACTCACATGCCGAGTGGTGCCGGCACAGAAGGAGTCAAGAAAGCAGGGTTTGAACCATGATGCACATGAACGATAACCGCCCCGTTGATGGTCCCGCCTTCGACAACCTGGCCTGGCATGGATCGCTGTCCTCCGTTGCGTTCGATGAGGCGAGTATCCAGGCGCTCCTGCTGGAGCTGGATCGGCCTTGTTACTTTGTAAGGCATGAGGGGCGGATCGGGGCGACGAGTGAGGGTCGGCTGGCTTCGCCGCAGGATATCGATGATAACCAGGTGAAGCTGCTGCTGGTCGCCCCTCCTGTATCACCCGATCGATTGGGCGACCCGGACTTTCTCGCTGCTCACGGCGTTCGTTTGGCCTATGCCACGGGCGCCATGGCGAACGGCATTGCTTGTGAGGATCTCGTTATCACGATGGGCCGGGAGAAGCTACTCAGTTCATTTGGCGCGGCCGGTCTCCGCGGAGAGCGGCTGGAAGTCGCAATCAGGCGCATCCGTGCAGCCCTTCCCGAGGGTCCCTACGCCTTCAATCTGATCCATAGCCCCAGCGAGGAGGCGTTCGAGCGGGAGGCGGTCGAACAATATCTGAAGCATGGTGTCTCGACGGTGGAGACGTCTGCCTTCCTTGATCTGACTCCCCACGTTGTCCGCTATCGCGCTGCGGGACTTCGCGTGAGCGTCGAGGGACAGATCGAGATCGGGAACAAGATCATCGCCAAGCTTTCTCGGCGGGAGGTCGCCAGGAAGTTTATGGAGCCAGCCCCATCCTGGATATTGAGAGAGTTGGTCGACCAGGGGCTGATTACCGAGCAGCAAGCCCGGCTGGCAGAGAAGGTGCCTATGGCCGACGATGTCACGGTGGAGGCAGACTCGGGGGGACACACCGACAATCGTCCGCTTGTCAACCTGCTTCCTTCTATCATGGCTCTCCGGGATGAGATTCAGGAGAAACGTCGTTATGAGCGCCCGATCCGGGTCGGCGCGGCGGGCGGAATCAGCACGCCAATGTCCGCCCTAGCCGCCTTCATGATGGGCGCCGCCTATGTCGTGACCGGTTCCGTCAACCAAGCTTGCCTCGAAGCTGCCGCCTCACCGCACACGAAGCAGCTCCTCTCGCAGGCCGACATGGCCGATGTCATTATGGCGCCCTCGGCCGATATGTTCGAGATGGGGGTGAAGGTGCAGGTGCTCAAACGCGGCACCCTCTTCCCTATGCGGGCACAGAAGCTATATGACCTGTACCGAAGCTACGATGCCATTGAAGAGATTCCGCCCGGCGAGAGAGTGCAGCTCGAGCGACAGATCTTCCGGAGAAGTCTAGATGAGGTCTGGCAGGATACGGTAGCTTTCTTTATAGAGCGCGATCCCGATCAGATCGCCCGGGCCAACAGCAATCCCAAGCGGAAGATGGGCCTGATCTTCCGCTGGTACCTGGGACTCTCTTCCCGCTGGTCGAACGCAGGGGAACAGGGACGGGAGATTGACTACCAGATCTGGTGCGGGCCGTCGATGGGGGCCTTCAATGACTGGACGCGAGATTCCTATCTGGCCGCTCCCGAGCATCGGAGTGTGGTAGATGTTGCCCATCACATTATGACTGGCGCGGCCTACCTATACCGCGTGCAAACCTTGCGCGTACAGGGACTGCAGGTGCCGGAGTCCTACCTGCGCTACCGCCCCACTCTGCGGCCGGTGGAGCCGGAGTCACTGCCCGTGCTCCACCAGCCACTCTCCACCCCTACTATCGAGTTGCCGGATGTCGCGTTGGAGCCGCCTGCTCCTCAGCAGCCACTCTCCGCGTCGACCTTTGTATCGGAGCTGCACCGGCCCGCTCCTACAAGCGAGGCTATTCAGGAGTGGTTGGTCACCCATCTGGCCGAGCGCCTGGAGGTCGAGCCGGACTATATCGATATCCGGGAACCGTTCAATAATTACAACCTGGATTCTGCCGAGGTGTTGGTGCTAGCCGCTTCTCTGGAGGAGTGGTTGGGACAGCGCCTCTCGCCAACGCTGCTGTGGAATTACCCTACCATCGAACTGCTTGCCGAGCGGCTGGCTGAAGACACGGAGAGCGCCACCTCAGCTTCTTAAGCTGCCCTTATAGAGGATAGTACCATGGAGCCTATAGCTATTATCGGAATCGGTTGCCGTTTTCCACAGGCCGACAACCCAGAGGCCTTCTGGAAGCTGCTTCGTAATGGAGTCGACGCCATCTCGGAGGTGCCTGCGGAGCGCTGGGACGTGGACGAATTCTATGATCCGGACCCAACAGTACTAGGGAAGATGAATACGCGCTGGGCTGGCTTCCTGGACGGGGTGGACCGTTTTGATCCCTATTTCTTCGGCATCTCGCCGCGAGAGGCAGCAAGCATGGACCCCCAGCAGCGACTCTTGTTAGAGGTGGCCTGGGAAGCCTTGGAAGATGCGGGGCAGGTTCTGGATGACCTGGCGGGTCGGCCGGTAGGGGTATTTGTCGGAATCTCCACCAACGATTACCGCCTTGAGGTGCGCGACCCAATCTATATCGATGCCTATCTTGGGACCGGGGTGCTGTTCAGCATCGCCGCCGGCCGCATCTCCTATCTTTTGAATTTCCGGGGGCCAGCCCTTGCCATCGATACGGCCTGCTCCTCCTCCCTCGTCGCGGTTCACCTGGCCTGTCAGAGCCTGCAGAGCGGAGAGACGGAGCTGGCGCTGGCGGCCGGGGTCAACGTGATCCTGGACCCTGGCGGGATGATCGCTCTCACTCAATTGACAGCGCTCTCCCCGGATGGGCGCTGCAAGGTGTTCGACGCCCAGGCGAATGGATATGTGCGCGGCGAGGGCGCTGGCGTGGTGGTGCTCAAGCGGCTGGAGCAGGCGCTGGCAGATGGCGACCCAATCTACGCCGTCATCCGTGGTAGTGCAGTGAATCACGACGGGCGCAGCAATGGCCTGACCGCGCCCAACGGCCCCTCCCAGGAGGCATTGATCCGCCACGCCCTGGACAATGCCGGCGTCTCCCCAGCGCAGATCAGCTATGTCGAGGCCCACGGGACGGGCACACCACTAGGCGACCCAATCGAGACGATGGCGCTTGGGGCCGTGCTGGCACAGGAGCGGCCATCCGGTTCCGATTGCGCCATCGGCTCGGTCAAAAGCAACATTGGGCATCTGGAAGCCGCAGCCGGCATCGCCAGCCTGATCAAGGTGGCGCTGTCGCTGAAGCACGG
>JALZCF010000166.1 GCA_030863245.1 Chloroflexota bacterium | reverse complement strand
GCATAGGCGACGTCGAAGCGCTTGAACGGTCCCCACCCGGTGGTTGGTTCGGAGCCAAGGAAGAAGTTGCGCGAGATGCTCATGAGTGGGATCATTGCCAGATCCTGGTATACCGTCGCGATGCCGCAGTCCAATGCATCGCGCGGGGAGTCAAAATCTGCTGGTTCCCCCTCCACCTGGTACTCACCGGAAGTGGGCTTGTGGACCCCGGATAGAGTCTTGATCAGCGTGGACTTGCCTGCGCCGTTATCGCCTAGCAGGCACATCACTTCGCCCTTGTAAACCGACATCGAAACATCTTGAAGGGCGAGCACGCTGCCGAAAGATTTGGAAATGTTCCGGACCTCGATGAGGGGTATTTCTCCTGCTCGGTAGTCGCTCATCGTCTGGCAGCCTCCGCTCTCTGTCGTATGTAGTTGTTGACCAGTACCGCGACGATGAGCATGCCGCCAAGGAAGACGAGGTACCAGGAAGCATCCACCCCGGCAAAAACGATGCCCTGCCGCACCATTCCGAAGATCAGCGCGCCCAACACGGCGCCGATGGCCGACCCATAGCCGCCAGTCAGGAGCGTACCGCCGATCACCACGGCGATAATAGCGTTGAATTCCTGTAGCTCGCCGCGTAGCACGTCCGCCGATCTCACGTCGGCAACCTGGATGACCGCGACCAGCCAGGCCGCAAAGGCGGTCACCATGAATAATCCGATCTTTAGCTTGTCCACTGGCACGCCGACGTTGCGTGCCGCTTTCGGGTCTCCGCCCGCCCCATAAATCCAATTGCCAATCGGCGTGCGCAGCAGCACCCACGTGGCAACGGTAGCCAGCAGCAACCACCAGAAAATGGAGATAGCAAAGTTGACCCTAGCGATGGAAACGTTACTAGCAAAGAGGATCTGTAATACCTCATAGCCGGGCGCATTACCCAAACCGCCTACCTGGGTACGGCCGGTGATGAGACGGGTAACACCGATGGTGAGGCCCCGGATGATGAACAGGCTACCCAATGTGATGATGAACGACGGCAGCCTCGTGCGGATGACCATATAACCGTTGATAAAACCGACGAGCAACGCGAGGCCGAGCGCCACCAGGGCACTCGCGTACATGGGGACACCATACTCAGTACTGAGTATGGCGACGGTGACGCCCGCGAAGCCGATGATCGAGCCGACAGATAGGTCAAACTCGCCGCCGATCATCAGCAGCGATACCGCGACCGCGAGAATACCAAGGTGCGAGGCTACCTCCAGATAGCTCGCCGTGCCACGAAGGCTCAAAAAACCTTGAGGTGCGACGATGGCAAAGAATAGCCAGACCAGTAGCGCGCCGCCCAGGGCACCCAGTTCCGGCCGGCTAAGCACCCGCTTTACAAAGCCTGCCTCGATCAGCCGCTCGTCTCGTTTGGCCGTCGTACCTGTGGTAGCCATTCGTCCTCCTTTTGCGGAGAGGCGAGAGGGGAGTGGAGAGCGCGAGTTGGGACACGCCAGCGCCCCTAGCGGCAATCTATCTCCCCGCTCCCCTCCGCTTTCTAGTTACCGCCTACCGTGAAAGCCCAGCTTAGCGTGTACCTCGCTCAGCCAGTTGAATCACCTGCTCCGCATTCTCCTGCGTCACGAAGCCGGGCCCCGTCATGACGACGTCGTTGGCGACTGTGTTTAGGTTCTCGTTGAACAGGGTCAGCATGACGATGGGCAGGTAACCTTGCAGGTATTGTTGCTGGTCGATCGCGAAGAGCATGTCGCCGTCACGGATCGCCTCCAGCACCTCCGGGCTAAGGTCGAAGGTAGCCAATTGAATCTGGCCCAGCAATCCTTCCTCTTCCAGCGCCGCCAGTGCCGGCGCCGCACCCGTCGGGCCGAGCGTCAGAACACCATTGACGTCTGGGTTGGCAGTCAATGCCGCTACAATGCGCTGCTGTGCGTCGGTGGGATCGGCCAGGTCGACGGCCAGTACCTCCACCGTGCCGCCGGCTTCCTCCATCGCGTCGGTGAATCCTTCGCAGCGTAAGTCGAGCGCAATGTTCCCCACTTCCTGGTTCACACAGAGTGCGTTTGTAACACCGGCCTCCGCCATGCGCTCGCCACCGCCAAAGCCTGCCTCGTACTC
>JALZCF010000159.1 GCA_030863245.1 Chloroflexota bacterium | reverse complement strand
GGCGACGCCTGGCGCAAGCGGTGGGACTCGCTCCGCCTGTTCACCCCTGCCCGCTACAACGGGTTGGTGGGGATGCCCTTTCCCGCGCCGCCCCACTATTTCCCCACCAAGGATGAGATGGCCGACTACCTCGAGCGCTACGCGGCGCGCTTCGCGCTGCCGGTTCGGACAGGCGTCAAGGTAGAGCAGCTCTCGAGGCAAGGGGAGCGGTTCCTCATCGAGGCGGGCGACCGGCGCTTTGAAGCCGAAAACGTGGTCGTGGCAATGTCTAACTACCAGAAGCCGAGGGTGCCTGCCTTCGCCCAGGAGCTTGATCCCGCCATCGTCCAGCTGCACTCCAGCGACTACCGCAACCCGTCACAGCTGCAGGATGGAGCCGTGCTCATCGTGGGAGCGGGCAACTCGGGGGCCGACATCGCGATGGAGGTCGTGAAGGGGCATCGAATTTGGATGTCGGGGCGAGATACCGGCCACGTCCCGTTCCGCATCGAGGGTCTCGCCGCCCGGCTTCTCTTGATACGCTTGGTGCTTCGGGTCTTCTTCCACCGCGTGCTGACCGTGGATACGCCCATCGGGCGGAAGCTGCGGCCAAAGCTCCTTTCTCAGGGCGGGCCGCTCGTCAGGGTAAAACCCAAAGAGCTGGCGGCTGCCGGAGTCGAACGCGTCCCCAGGACGGTGGAGGTGCGGGATGGACTGCCCGTGCTGAAGGACGGCCGCGTCCTCGATGTGACGAACGTCATCTGGTGCACGGGGTTCCATCCTGGCTTCTCGTGGATCAAGCTCCCCATCTTTGGAGAGGACGAAGAGCCGATGCACGAACGCGGGGTTGTCGCCGACGAGCCGGGGCTATACTTCGTCGGCCTACACTTCCTCTATGCGGCGTCGTCGGCCGAGATTCACGGCGTCGGGAGGGATGCGGAGCATGTCGTCGCGACCATCGCCTCCCGGGCGAGCGTGGAGCGACGCGCTCCTGAGGGACGCGCGGCCCAACTTACCGTGTAGCGTAGCCGCGCCGGGCGCATGCCGGCGGGGAAGTTCAATTCCCGAACTTCCCCCTCTCACCGACTCAACGCTCTCCGTCTTTGAAGCGGCCAGTCGGGGTGGATTGCCGAAGTGGCTGAGCGCGGCCTCACCGGCTGTGACTTGCCCTGCTCGCGTATCACTCACCGACCCAGTACAATAGGGGCTAGCTCTGAAGCAAGAAACAGAAGCCTCGAAGGGTGATCTGCGATAATCTCAGGAGAGAGCGGTGATGCCAAGCGAAAGTAGCCGTGCGATTGCCATCCTCGGCATGGCCTGTCGTCTGCCCCAGGCCAACACGCCGGCGCAGTTCTGGAGCAACCTGACGATCGGCAAGAGCAGTATTCAAGAGGTACCGGCAGAACGGTGGTCGGTGGCAGAGTACTACGACCCGACGCCGGGTGCGCCTGGCAAGTCTATGTCCAAGTGGGGAGGGTTCATCGAGGGGGTGCGCGAGTTCGACGCGGCATTCTTCGATATCACACCGGACGAAGCAGCCGTGATGGACCCGCAACATCGCATTCTCCTGGAGCTGGCATACGCGGCGCTGGAGAGCGCTGGCTACGCGGGAGACAGGCGAAAGAGACGCCGTATCGGCGTCTTCGTCGGCATCTCTCACAACAGTTACGAAGAGTTCACGCGACCGCTGCTCTTGTCCGGAGAGCCTGTCCCCCCGTCGATGGTAGCAGACAACCTGCGCAACCTCGCGGCCGGCCGCATCGCGCACAGCCTCGACCTAACCGGGCCAAATCTCGCCATCGACACCGCCTGCTCCTCGTCCCTGGTTGCCCTCCACTATGCGCGGCTCAGCCTGCTGGCCGGGGAATGCGACCTGGCGCTGGTCGGTGGCATCAACCTCAATCTGACGGCTACCCCGTTTGTTGCCTTCAGTAGCGCCGGTGCCCTATCGCCGTCGTCGAGAACGAATCTGTTTGACGAGCGTGCCGACGGATTCGTTCTGGGAGAGGGAGGCGGCATGGTAGTGCTCGCCCCGTTGGAGCAGGCGCAGGCTGAAGGCGATCCGATTCTAGCCGTCATCAGAGGCTCGGCAGTCAACAATGACGGGCGCTCCCATGGACTCATGACTCCTAATCCGGTAGGGCAGCAGGCAGTGATGGCAGATGCCTATCGCGATGCGCAGGTTGATCCGGATACGGTCTCCTATATTGAAGCTCATGGAACCGGGACCCAAATTGGCGACGCAGTGGAAGCGCGCAGCCTGACGCGCATCTTTAATCCGCCATCGGGTGGTGGGTGCCGCTACGTCGGGTCGGTGAAAACCAATGTAGGACACCTACTGAGCGGCGCCGGCATGGCGAGCCTGATCAAGGTCATTCTCGCGCTGAAGCACCGGCAGATCCCCCCCAGCTTGAATTGCGAGCAGCCACGCAGTCGTCTGCACCTGGAACGTGCCGGTTTCGTGGTCAACACAGCAGTGGAAGCGTGGCGCGGCCCGGCCCCGAGACGGGCCGGGATCAATGCCTTCGGGTTTGGCGGCACAAACGCTCACGT
>JALZCF010000138.1 GCA_030863245.1 Chloroflexota bacterium | reverse complement strand
ATGTTTACGTCGATCCGGTCCTCACGCAGCTGATCACTCTGCTCCTTTGCGATCTCGGCCCGGAAGTCCTCCGCGAAGCCGTTGGCAATCTGCCCGGCCAGTTGCGGATCGCGGTCCGTTGCATCGATCTGGATGACCATACGATCAAGTTCCGGGCGCACTGCCACACGCCCGAGCAACTCATAGGGGCTCACGTCTAGCCTGAGGTCGTCCACCACCCGGAAGGCGGTGGCTTCCGAGCGAATCTGGGCCGTGTAGCTCGCTAGCCGCTGCTTCAGCGTCTGCAACCGGCCCCAATCATTAGTATGGGGCAAAACGATCAACTGCGCCGTCGCCTTATACTCCGGCGTCTGCGCCGCGCTCCACAAATAAGCACTCCCCGCCGTCAGCACCACAGCCAGCACCACAATCCAGCCCCGCTGCACAATAATCCGCCAATACTCCCTAAGCTCCATCTTACCCCTCAATCCCTCCGTCACACCCCTACATGCCGTTCCGCTCCCCGCTCCCCTTCATCCTTGCCGTTCTCATCCTTCATCCTTCATCCTTCATCCTTTCGACGTCGGTATCTCCCCCAACACCGGCCCCACCAACCGCTCGACCTCTTCCCGTGACCGAACGCTGTCATCCAGGTAGTCGAGGGCAAAGGCGAGCGCGACGGCCGCGACGAGGGCGAGGCTGACGCGCAGTAACAGGTCGAGCTGGGAGGGTAAGCCACCGCCAATCGCGAAGGGACCCGTCTCGTTGACCAGCTCCAGCCGTATCTGCTCCGGCGTGATGCCCCACAGTTCGTTGAGAAGTGGCTCCAGATCTTGCTCGGTTGCTTGTTTGAACGCCTCTCCCAACTGTTCTGCCCCCGCCGACGTCTCCGCCGTCAAGCTCACCGTCACAAGGCGATGCACTTTAGCCACGCGCGTGGCACTCGTGATGGCCCCGACCGGCGCTCTCTCTTCCTCGTCTCCCGGCAAATATTGTTGGATGAAAGTCGCAAAGCGACTACCGGGGAAAACCTCGGTCAGGTCGTCCGCCACGTACTCGCTCGCCTGAACGGCACTCAGTACCGGGTCCTGCTCGAAGTTCCGCTCCGCTGCGGGTACGAAGGATACCGAGTATTTTAGCTCATAGCCGTAGGTGATGGGAGGCTCTTCGTAGGTCAACACGGTGAAGGCACCCGCCAGCAACGGTAGCAGAACGATCAGCCACCAATACTTGCGTACGATGCGCCAGTATTCACGAAATTCCATGCAGTGATTCCTCAAAAGGATGGGGGAGGGCTAGGGCGGCCCGGTGGGCGTCGTAGGATTCCTCCACCCACGCTTTGATCCGTTGCTTGAACGCCTGCACGCCGAACTGCCGCGCATGCGCGCGGATCTGGCTCTTGTCGAACTTCATCGTCTCGAAGCGATGGATCGCCTCCATCAGGCTCTCAGCACTTGGCTCGTCAAAGAAGAGGCCCGTCTCACCCTCGGTAACGGTGTCCAGCGCGCCGCCCGCGGCGTAGGCAATGATCGGTACGCCCGCGCTCGCTGCCTCCAACGGCGCGATGCCGAAATCTTCCTCGCCGGGGAAGATGAAAGCTCGTGCGCCGCTCATCCACTGCCCCAGTTCCCCGTCGCTGATGCGGCCCAGGAAGCGCACGTTCGGCGCGGCCGCCCGCTCCAGGGCCTGGCGATCCCGCCCGTCGCCTGCAATGACGAGTGGGAGACCAAGTCGAGAGAATGCCCTAACCGCCAGGTCGATCCGCTTGTACGGGATCAGGCGCGAGACAATAAAAAAGTAATCCCCTGTCTCCCCCGGCTCGAAGCGATGGGTATCGACCGGTGGATAGATAATCGTTGACTCCGCACCGTAGTATTTCCTGATTCGCTGCTGCACCGCACGGGAGATCGCGGCGAACCGATCCACCCGACGGGCTGCGTTCTGATCCCACAGCCGCAGCACCGTCAGCAGCGGCTGCAACAGCGCCCGCCGCAGCCCTCCCACCCCCTCGCGCTGCAGATAGCTCTCTGTATTCCAGAGGTAACGCGTGGGCGTGAGGCAGTAGCAGAGGTGAAGTGTGTGGGGTGGCGTCACGATGCCGTGGCAGAACCCCGACTTGTTCGACAGCACGACGTCAAAATCGGAGAAGTCGAATTGTTCCCAAACAAAAGGATAGAGCGGCAGCGCGGCCTGGTGGTTCCGGTAAATACCCGGAAAGCGATCCAGCGCTGACGTCCGGATATCCCACTCGCGCATCACGGCTGGCATCCCTGCCCGGTCGTAGATCGAGGTGAAGAGCGGCGCCTCCGGAAACACCTCCTTCAGCGCGATCAGCACATTCTCCGCCCCGCCGATCTGGTTCAACCAGTCGTGTACCAACGCAACCTTCAATAGCAAACTCCCACATCAAAAAATACGCCCCCAACCTGGGAGCGAAACCACGCTATGGTAGCATGGAGGGGGGCAAAGACCAAAAAGGGACCCTTCGGCATACTCTGTTTGGCCTTGCCAATCCCGTCTCCGTAGCTACCATGAAGGACCGGCCTCTCAGGAGAAGATGGAACACATCCCAATACCTATGAGTTCTCATGTTCAAAAGCGCTAATGTCGGAAGCTCCCACAGCTCCCACAAGATATCGTCACAGCACGCATTCCTGCTCCTCGCTGCCACGACGATCCTCTTATTGTATTTGACTACGCTCCAGACCGATGTTAGCGGGAGTCCTTCCGAGTACACGCTGGACACCGGTGAGTTCCAGAATGCGCTTAGCCTCTGGGGTACCCTGCACCACACGGGCTATCCGCTCTATAGCCTACTAGGCTCGCCTTTCGTAGGGGTCGTGCGCGCACTTGGCGCCACGCCCGCGATGGCGGCCTCTCTCTTTTCGTTGCTCTGGGCCATGGGCACCCTGGCGATGGTGGTCGTGCTGGTTGAGGAGCTGGGCGGGAGGCGCCTCGTTGGCGTGACAGCTGCGTTGCTGCTCGCGGCGACCCATAGCTTCTGGCTCCATAGCGTCATCGCCGAGGTCTACTCCCTGGCGCTCTTTCTCGTCGCGCTGACCCTGTGGCTTACCCTGCGTTGCAGGCGCGATCCCACGCGCCTGCCCTGGCTCGGGCTGCTCCTCGGCTTGGCTGTAGGACTGCATCGCGCCTCGTTGCTGCTCGTGCCCGCCAGCGCCTTCTATCTGCTCCTCCAGCCAGAGGTCCGCCGCGCCGCGTCCTGGCAGCGGTTGGTAAAGACAGCTCTCGCCTTCCTGGCTGCCTTCGTCGTCTACCTCTGGCTGCCGCTTCGTGCCATGCAGGGCGCGGCCTGGCTCTTTGCGCGTCCCGATACCTGGGAGGGATTCTGGGGGGTCTTTTTCGGGAGCGAGGTGCGTCACCTGATGGTGCCAGAGCGGGACCCGGGCATGCTCTGGCGGAATCTCCTCGACGCGCTGCGTGTGCTGCGTGTGGAACTGACGGCAGGTGGCCTAGTCGCGGGTGCCGTAGGGTTGGGCCTCACCCTGCTGGATCGCCGGCGAGCGCGGCAGGCGTTGTTTCTCGTCGTCGTGGGGGTCGCATTCCTGCTCTTCGCGGCGGTTTTTCCACTGGCCGTGTTCCTGCCCGCTCTGCTCCTTCCCAGCCTGCTCGTTGC
>JALZCF010000133.1 GCA_030863245.1 Chloroflexota bacterium | reverse complement strand
GCCACATGGTACATCGAGACCACACGTCGCAAGGAGCAACTCTTGGCGAACAACAACAAGATCAACTGGATCCCTGACCACATCCGCACGGGCCGCTTTGGGGACTGGCTGGAGAATAATGTGGACTGGGCGCTCGGACGCGAGCGCTATTGGGCAACACCGCTACCTGTCTGGCTGTGCGACGAGTGCAACCATGCCGACGCGGTCGGCTCGGTCGCGGAGCTTTCCGAGAAGGCAGGACAGGATCTAAGCGATCTGGATCTGCATCGACCCTACGTGGATGAGGTAATGTGGTCCTGTCCGGCATGTGAGCGTGGCACGATGCATCGAGTGCCAGAAGTCATCGATGTCTGGTTCGACTCCGGCTCTATGCCCTACGCCCAGTGGCACTATCCATTCGAGAACCAGGAGATCTTTGAGGAACAATACCCAGCCGACTTCATCTGTGAGGCGATCGATCAGACTCGTGGCTGGTTCTACTCGCTCCATGCCATCTCAACCCTGCTCTACAACCAGCCGGCGTTCAAGAACGTGATTGTGTTGGGTCACGTGCTCGATGCGGAGGGCAAGAAGATGTCCAAGTCATTGGGCAATGTGGTAGAGCCCATGGACGTGCTGAATGAACATGGTGCGGATGCAACACGCTGGTACTTCTACAGTGCAAGCCCCCCCTGGAACAACACCCGTTTCAGTGCGGACCTCGTGGGCGAGATCGTGCGCAAGTTCATGCTGACGCTGTGGAACACCTACTCTTTCTTCGTGACGTACGCGAATATCGAGGGGTGGAAGCCAGAGATTGCCGACGGACGGGCCCCAACCGACACGCTCATGGACCGTTGGCTACTCAGCGAGCTGAACAAACTGGTGAGGATGGTAGATGAAGGGCTAGCAGCGTATGACGCGACGGGGACCAGCCGGGCAATCGCGACGTTTGTGGACAACTTGTCCAATTGGTACGTGCGCCGTAGCCGCGAGCGCTTCTGGCAGGGAGATCAGGACGCGCTGGTCGCGCTCCACACCGCGCTGAAGACGCTCTCCCTTCTCCTGGCCCCCTACGTACCCTTCCTCGCGGAGACGCTCTGGCAGAACCTGCGCACGGAGAATGACGCGGATTCCGTCCACCTCGCCTTCTTCCCAGAGGTAGAGGAGGCGCTGATCGACGAGACACTATCCGAGGCCGTGGCAACGGTACAGAAGGTCGTATCGCTAGGGCACGCCGCACGGCAACAGGCGAGCGTCAAGGTACGCCAGCCCCTGCAAGCCGTCGTCGTCGCGCTCCCACCCAACGAGGTGGATGGACTGCGATCGATGGAGAAGGAGCTGCTCAGCGAGCTGAACGTGAAGGAGCTCGCGATCGTCACCGGCGCGGACCTAGCCCGCTACCGTATCGGGCCAGATCCGGCGGTCTATGGCAAGCAACTAGGTCGGCTCTTTCCCAGACTGCGTCAGACACTGACAGAGATGGATCAGACGCCGCTCGCGCTTGCTTTACTACGTGGAGAGAATGTGACGGTGGACGTGGATGGTACCGAGGTGACCCTGACGCCGGATACGGTGCTGGTGGTACCGGAGCCCAGAGAAGGCTATGCAGTACAACAGGAGGGGGCATATACGGTCGGCGTTACGACCGAACTGACCGAGGAGCTGAAGCGGGAAGGGGTTGCCAGAGAACTCGCGCGCCAGCTGAACCAGCTTCGCAAGGACGCTGATCTTGAATTGACCGACAGAATCGAGGTCTGGATCGATGGCGATCTCGACGGTATCGCTGATGAGTTCGCCGACTACCTCAAGAGCGAGACACTTGCTACCGTGCTACACAATGAAGCGGCGCCCGAGGGGGTACAGGTACGAAGCACCGTCGATGTCGATGGCAAGGAGGTCCAACTTGCATTACGGGTGTCGGACCAGAGGTAGTAGAACAAGGATCGGCAGAAGAGAAGGATTGAGCGGCAGGCAAGGTGGTCTCAGGCCAGAGGCCACCTTGCCTGGTTGCACCAGATCTGGCACGCTTCTACAATATGTGGAAGTATCCCTCCATCCGCAAATCAGCTATGCCATTCTCTCTGCAATCAGACTCCTTTAATGGTGAGCGCGATCTACAACCTCTAAGGACGGTTACTGCCACGCGCTACGTCACCCCGCTGCGCGAGGGAGGCTCTCTGCCTGCCGTTGTGGAGGCCGACGATGATGGATTGTATGTGCTGAAGTTTCGGGGTGCAGGGCAGGGACAGAAGGCCCTGATCGCGGAGTTGCTGGGTGGAGAGATTGCTCGAGCATTGGGGCTACTGGTGCCGGAGATTGTGTTTGTCGAGTTGGATCCACGCCTGGGACGCTCTGAGCCCGATCCCGAGATTCAAGATCTGATCCAGGCAAGTGCCGGCCTCAACCTCGCGCTCGACTACCTTCCCGGCGCGCTGGCCTTCGATCCCCTTCTCAAGCCATTCCCGACAGCGCAACTGGCGTCAGCAATCGTCTGGTTGGATACCTACATCACGAATGTGGATCGCACACCGCGCAATGTCAACATGCTCAACTGGCACAATCGGCTCTGGCTGATCGATCACGGCGCGTCGCTCTACTTCCACCATACGTGGGATAACTACTTGGCGCGCAGCAAGCGGCCCTTCGTGCAGATCGCGGAGCACGTACTCCTGCCATTTGCCGCAGTTCTTGATGAGATTGACGATGTCTTGGCCTCACGCCTCACGCCGGAGACCCTCCGCAACCTCGTCGCGCTTATCCCCGAGCGATGGCTCGACGAGAGTGCCCACTTTGCAACGCATGAGGCGCAACGCGAGGCTTATCTGGCTTACCTGCTCAGCCGCCTTGAGCCCCCGCGCGCCTGGGTAGAGGAGGCAATCCGTGCCCATGCGCAACTCGTTTGACTACGCCATCGTCCGCGTCGTCCCGCGCGTAGAGCGAGAAGAGTTTATCAACGTCGGGGTGATCCTCTTCTGCCGCACGAAGCCCTTTCTGGGTGCACGAATCGAGCTAGACGATGAGCGCCTCGCTACCCTCGCACCTGACCTCGACCTATCCGAGGTAAAGCGACATCTTGAGCTCATTCCACGCATCTCTGCGGGCGGCCCGGGTAGTGGGCCTATCGGCCAGCTGCCCCCGGCCGATCGCTTTCATTGGCTCGTCGCGCCACGTAGTGCCGTCATCCAGACCTCTCCTGTTCATTCCGGTCTATGTGATGATCCCGAATCGGCACTCGATCGTCTGATGGACGAGATGGTTCGCCTACCGGGAAGGAAAACGTAGCCTCTCTCTATATTATCTTACTCGGGTGTCGTTTGGCGGCGAAGTTCCAGGTAGGCTACGCCTTCCCACCATGCCATCGCGAGTGAGAGCTGGAGACCAAGCAGACCGTCCTTCCAGCCTTGCCACGCCACGAAGCGGCGATGGAAGGCGCGGAGAGGTTGCAGGAGGACGCTCCACGGTTTCCAACGTACCCCCCTCGCAGCCAGTTTCGTCCCCTCATGGTGCGCATACCGCTCCTGCTTGCGCCAGAACTCTCCCCAAGAATCATAGTTGATGTGGAGCATGGGGTTGGCAAGGTAGCCTGCCGGACCGTCCAATTCTGCCACCTCGTGGACGTGCTGGGTAGGGTCGTAGTGCGCCGCGTCGCGACGGAGGAGGCGCAACTGGTGGTCCGGCGCCCAGCCGCTGTAGCGCACCTCCTTCCCCCAAAAGTAGTTACGGCGCGGTATCCAATACCCAACTTCGGGTCGCTTCTCCGCTACGACTCGACGTACCTCCTCGGCAAGGGCAGGTGGTACCCGCTCGTCCGCGTCAACGAAAAAGACCCAAGGATGCGTCGCCATGCGTAGCGCTGCCTCCCTCAGATCCCCAAAATGTGTGAAAGGGCGCTGCTCTACGCGCGCGCCTGCCGCCCGTGCTAGCTCCGACGTCCCATCCGTGCTCCCACTATCCAGCACGAGCATCTCATCCGCCCAGTGGAGCGTCACCAGGCAATCCGGCAGGTGGCGCGCCTCGTTGTGAGCAAGCACCACGGCGGAGATCTCGGACGCTGTTTCGTCTTGCTTCATCTATCTCCTCATGTTAGAGCGTGGCTACTTCTTGATAAGCAGCGAGACGACGGTGGAGCTCGTCGTCAGGTTCGCGGCGACCCAGTTGGAAACGATGCCAGGCCACACCCAGGCGCAGCAGGGCGCGCACAGCGGCCACGTACAGGGGCGTCTCCCATTTTTCATAGTAGCGAAGGCGAGAGCGCCACAGCGCAACAAACATGCGGTCACGGAACTGCTGTGTGCTTTGGCCACCGTGATGGACAACCGTGACGCTAGGCAGGGCATGCACCTTCCAACCCGCCTCGTGGATGCGGCGGCACCAGTCGAGCTCCTCTGCATACATGAAGTAGCCGGCATCCAGCAGCCCGACCTGGTCAACCGTCGCACCTCGCACCATCAAGGATGCGCCGAGCAACATGTCCACGGAAAATGCCTCGTTTCCCTCCCACTGCGTTTGAGGGTAGCGACCGTTGAGACGACTCTGGAGAAGGCGAGCATGAACCGGAAAGAGGTCAAGAGCAACCTGCACGAGCCCCGGAAAAGCGAAGGCGCTGTGTTGAAAGCTACCATCACTGAAGCGTAACTGGGGTCCCACAGCACCCACCTCCGGATAGGCGCGCAAGTGCTCCACCAACTGCTGAGGGGCCTCGCTCGGCACCTCCGTATCGGGGTTCAGCAGCCACACAAACTCTGCCATGCCCGCTTGTCCGTCTCCAAAGCCGAGGTGCCGTAGCGCTAGGTTGTTCCCGCCCGCAAACCCCAGGTTTTCCCCCGGCTCCAGTACCTCCACATGGGGAAAGTGCTTGCGCACCATGTCACCGCTGCCATCGTGGCTCTGATTTTCCACGACCAGTACTCGCGTCCGCAGCGCACCATCGGTGAGCGCTGCCTTCAAGGATCGCAGTGTCTGTGCGAGCAGCTCACGCACATTGTAGGAGACGATGATGACTGCAAGATCAACCACGAACTAGAGCTCCACTAGACCCACCCGAGTGGAACGCGTGGGGGGTAGGGGTGAACGGGCGTAGGGGTGTGTATAGGAATTGTTACTGATCCCTTGTCGAGGTCTCAAGCAGGTTCGGCGCATCAGGGGTTCCCTCGATCGTGATGTAGGTCGTGCCCACGAAGTCCTCGACGAAGCGAACGTTTTCGTGGATCAGGCCAATCCAGAAGCCAGGAGCCTCGCGGGGGGGCATCTCACGCAGGCGAAGGCCACCGGTGACCGTCACCTCTTGGCCCGGCATGAGGTAGAGCTCGCCATCGATCTCGGTTAGCTCCTCGTCGCGACCTAACTGCCAACGGTATGGGTAGCGGCGGCCATTGTAGACAGGATTGCCCTCGAAATCAAGCCCAAGTCGCCATGCGCCGTCCTCCAGCGGTTCGTGAAAGTTGTTGTAATTATCCGTGCTTTCGTAGATCGTGCCGGACTCAGGTCCATGCGTGCGAATGGGCGTGGTGCCAACGTTTGTCACGCTCGTCGTAAAGAAGAGCGTCTCCCCGAGCACGAGAACTTCGGTGCTGAACTCTACATCGTGCCGCGTGATCTCTACCTGTGGCAATCCCCCACTTTCCAGCCGCACGGTGTCCGTCACAGTATCCGAGGCACCGACCCGATCGTACACCTCGGCAACCACCGTATACTCACCGTCGGGGGGTGGAACCGCGCGCAGGCTAGCGCCACCATCGAAGCGCTGGATGTGGCTGCCCTCGGCGTTGGGCTCGCGAATATCATCGGGCGGCACAGGGTAACGCACGCCGTCAGAGCCAAGCAGGTAGACCTCAACACGCTCCACAGGCTTGGAAAGCCAATAGGCAATCTTTGCCTCGTCGCGGATGCCATCACTGTTCGGTGAAATGACACGTGGCGTCACGGAGAAGTTGAGGATCTGCGGCGTCGTCTCTGCCTCTACGATCGTCAGCTCGACCGTCTCACTTACAGCATCCCCACCATTGAGCGGTTCCGCCTGCACCGTCAAATCATAAACTCCCTCCGGTAGAATACGGCCAGCCACCACACCGCTGAACCACCCCTCGTACTCACCAGGACTGCGACGTTCCTGCTCTCGCCATAGAAAACGTTCCCCTGCTTCGTTCTCGAATGAAACGGTTACGAGTGCCCCCTCACCTAGCGCGTAACGTAGCCTCGTTAGGTCATCCATCCCATCCGCGTTCGGGGAAATCGTGGTATGTGGCTCCAAGTGTACACCATATAGCAGCGGCTTTCTCCCGACGCAACCAGATAGCATCAGGACAGCAAGAAGAAGCATCAGGGAGAGTAAGAACGCGAAACGTGACTGTATCGCGTCCACTCGCGAGACGTTAAAAAGCATGGCCTTCCTGAGGTGGATTGAACCACAAAGGTAGTAAAGCATCAATTATCGACCGTCACACCTAGAGCTGGGTTCTTTCGACGGATGCCATTGTCTACCGTTACCCTTACGTCGAGGAGCACGTGATCCCTGCTTGCACCAGCGCCGCTCGCGGGAAGGCGAGGCAGCTCAGACGCGCTTGCGTCGTACCAGCCAACCTCGACAAGGTAGGAGTCCGTGCCTTCGTTTTCCGGAATCATGAGTTGGAAGGTATCAGTAATGAATTCGCCCGCTACCCACGAGTCAGTAAGCCGTCTGCCGTCAAGCGGCAGCTTATCCTCGCCCGCGCCCGGCACGATGGCTCCGTCTTGAGTGAGGAGATGAGCGAATGTTTTATAACTCTTCTCCATCTCCGAGAGCGCCTCCCAATAGAGAGTAAGTGTCACGGCGTCGCCCGGTGAAACGTGGCGCGCACTCAGATCATATCCCAGTAGCCGAATCTTTCCCCCGAACTGCGCCCGTTGCGCATTGGCAATCTGCGGCGACTCGAAGGCTCGCTCGCTCGGCACCACGGTCGCACTCGCCAGCGTGACGCGTTTACTCTGACGACCTATCGCATCACTCATCCAGGCTACGAGCCGAACGACCCCCGGTTCAACATTTCGCGGTACACGCGCCATGAGGGGCGTCATCAACAGATCACCCGCACGCCACCTGCTACCTGGCCAACCAGGAGCGTCGAGTAGTCGAATATCGCCCTCCACCATGATCGAACCGCGCTCCCAGCCGAGATGGAGGCTAGCACCGGGTAGCGGGCCGCCGGTGCGCCACCACAGCGTGAGGGGCAGACGTTGGCCTGGCTCCAACTGAACAGGGAGCGCCAACCGCGCCGCCAGAAGTTCATGGTCATCCAGCATTTTCTCGTGAAGTGGCATCGCATTGCCTGGCGACTCGACTCCTAGCCATCCCATGGTGGAAGGGGTAACGGAGAAAGGTCCTAGCTCCACTTCCTGTCCTCGAGGCGCCCCGGCTTCGTCCAGCACATCCAAATTCGCCTGTACGTCCTCCTCGTAGACTGATACCTTGACCCAGTACTCGCCGGGTGGCGTGCCAGGTTCCAATGGAATCGTGAGCGCCGCCAACCGTGGGTCACCCGGTCGCCAGCGGAAGGTGGGATAGAGATAGGAGGTCGGCCGTTGGTCCCAGGTGCCATATACAAATCCCTCGTCATCCACGACGCTTAATCGCACCTTGTAATCACTCTGCAACGCTTTCTGTGCTGACCAGTAGAGCATTAACCGTAGCCCCTCGTCAACCGCACTCGGCGTGGATGGCTCATTCCATCCCAACAGCTGTAACGCCTCCCCAAATCGAATCCCCATCGGATGATCCGGTTCCAGCCCATCAGACAAAGGTAGACCTCGCGGCAATCTCCAGTGGCTGAGCATCACGTCCTTGAATGGGGAGGATTCCTCATGCGCGCCCGCCTCACTCAGTAAGGCAGGGACAACCCCTTCCGGGTCTACCACCTCGTCCTGCCATTCCACTATCCACGCCCCCCGTGCACCCTGGAGCTCGTCGGCAAGCACCTCACCTGTTTCTAGACCCAACACAGTTGTCGTGTCGAGCGTTGTCTCCTCAGGCAGGTAGAGCACGTTATCTCGCGACGGATAGTAGTAGTGGAAGATGGGAAAGGCGTGACCACTTACTAACAAGATCGGCTCGTCAGGCTGGCGGTGGTGACTAATATGATTCGCAACAGCCCGCCAATCCGCTTTGGCAAAGGCATTGTTGGTAAATAGATTCCAATCGGCAGCGAGGAAGACGGCAATTACACCTACCAGGAGCAGACTCCCTGTAAGACGACCCGCCCAGCTCCGCTTTGTGCACCAGCCGATAAGCGCACCGAGCAGCAGCAGAAAGGCTGGAGCCGCAAAGATCAGATATCGTGGATGGTATTTCGGACGGTTCCAAGAAAGGAGGTAGAGACCGACAACGGGGAGAAGTAGCCAAAGGTTTATAAACAGCCAGTGATGAAACGATATCGCCCGAGCTATCACAAACTCGCCTAGTAACCCCTGCGACCGGATAGGGCGAATGGTGCGCCACATGAGCACCACAGCCCCAAACAGGGCTAGGATACCGCCGAGCCAGCCGAGTGGTGCAGCGACCACTTCATGCGTACTGTGCCCCGTCATCCACGATGCGAGCGCACCCTCGACTACCTCGCGTAGGGGGAGAATACCTTCCCAATAGGAACGATCTGCACTCACGCGGGACAGGGCTACTCGTAGCCAGGGTAGATAGGCTAGCAGGGGAAGCGCGAAGGCTGCTACAAGGGGCAGGAGTCTATCAGGCTGCCGGCGACGGAGCCAAACCCAAGCAGCTACTAAGGCCCATGCTAGTAGCACGAACCAGACGTAGAAGTGGGTGTAGACTGCTGCTGTCGCCAGGATGGCAAAGGTCACCACTCGCCACCATCGTCGGCCGATGCCGCCCCGTCCCAGCTCCAACAGATCTAGTAGAAGGTATGCCGCAGCGACAAGCAACGCCAGCGCGAGCGAGTACATCCGAACCTCGCGGCCATACCACAACCAAAGAGGGGAAAAGACCACAAACAGGCCAACGACATCCGCCGCCGCTTCCTGCTGGAGCAGTCGCCTGGCCAACTGCCACATCAGAGGCACCGCTAGCAGAGCAAAGATCGCACTCAAGAAGCGCAACGCCCACTCGCTATCCCCTGTCAGGACGATCCAACCGTGCAGCAGTAGATAGTAAAACGGAGGATGAATGTCCGCTGCTGTGCGGGCTACGATCTCGCCCAGCGAGTGCTGCGAGAGCCAGACGGAGAAGCCTTCATCATACCAAAGGCTCTGCGCATCCAGCGACCAAAATTGCAGTGCGGCTGCCACGAGGAGCAGCCCGAGCACTCGGTAGCCTCCCCTTGAGTGTTTGACTTTCATCCAGCAGATGATAGTCATCCACTTTTTGCAGGCCAAAAGCAGGGAAGGCTATGCCAACAATGTAGCGACCTACATGAAAGCTGTTACCAGGAACAGATTACCTATCCACGGTGATCCGTTCTGCATTCACAGATCGATCAGGAGCAAGGGTGTCGTTCTCAGAAGGGCGACTGGAGATCGCCGGTAGGAAGATGCTGTGGGCAGGTTGCTCCACCTCCAGGCTAGTAAACCTCGAGGTGCCGCCAAGGGGGAGCCACTCGTTGTCGGGCCCAAGGGCGAAGGCGAAGAGCTCCATCGTACCTATTTCAGAGAAGGTAAGCGCACGATGGAAGGTGTAAGAGCGGCCAGGGTTTAAGATAATCAAGCGATCGAAGGTGAGGGATGCCTCACGCGCATGCTTGTTCTCGAGTGCATCGCTCGCTACCCCCAGCATCGATAGATGCAAGCGTTCGTCGCTCGTGTTGAGGATGGTAAAGGTGGCTGTGACGGGTTCGCCGGCGCGGACGGTGGCGGCAGAGAGCGCGAGCCCCCCCTCGAGCTGTGGGAGGCGCTCTTCAAAGCCCTGCGCGACTTCGCGCTCAGCAGGGGATGGCATGGCAGTCGCAGTGGGCGGTGGAAGAGGAGTGGGGCTTTCAGTGGCTAGCACCCCCGGCTCGCGCACCATAGCGAGGGGATAGGTGGGCGAGAGCGGATAATTATTGCTGGCGTACCGCTCTCCTGCTATCGGCTCCTCGCCACCGAACAACTCATCAATAGGGACAGAGGGGCTATGGAGCGAGGTGCCGTACTTCAGTTCGAAGTGGAGATGATCGCCCCTGGCCCCCGTCTTACCGGAGTAGCCGATGATATCTCCCATCGCTACCTCGTCCCCGACACGCACGGTGACCCCGCTGAGGTGCACGT
>JALZCF010000123.1 GCA_030863245.1 Chloroflexota bacterium | reverse complement strand
GGCGACGGAGTGGCCGTGGGCGGCGGCAAAGTGGGTGTGGGTGTCGGTGTATTGCGCACCGTGCAGCCGGAGAGCGTCACCGTCGTAGCCGACGCAGAGCCGTCGTTGACGTCCACGGTGCAATCCGCCGGCGGCGTGTAATCATCTCTTTCGATCCTGAACTCGCCACTCCCGTCGGACCTTCCCATCACGACGCCGTCCACTGTGATGTCGCGGTTGGCGTTCGCCTGCCCCTCGATGCGCAGCCGGGAATCCTTCAACTCGGCGCGTGAGATGGAGACGGTAGCGAAAGCAACTTCCGACAGCCCAGCAGATAGGAGTAGGACGAGGGTTAGTATTGCGATCAATCGTCTGTCCATGATGCACTCCAGTAGATAGGAACAGGCCGAGGATTGGCCCTGCGATCAGGCGTCTCTTTATCTTACAAACCTAACATGGGATTGTTACGATGGCAAGTCCAGCCGCGCACCGCCTCCGCCCAATCTCATTCTCTGCCCCTCTCACCTCCCCCACCCCCTTTGCGTCTTTGCGGCTTTGCGTGAGCTCCTTTCATCCTTCATCCTTCCAGAGGGGGAGCGGACCGACGTATGGGAATGTGGGAGTGTGAGGGAGTGCGGAGTGAGCTTGGGGCCGACCGGGTGATGTCTCGTGACGCTTGCGATGACGTTTTCAAGACGCTCCTGAACTACAATAGGGACAGTGAATGAACTGGGGGGTGCAATGACGGTTGATACGACGACGAAACGTTTCACGCGTGAGAGACTACTCGGGTCGGTGAGGGTGGTGTGGATGGTGGTAGTAGGTTTGGCTGTGGGTCTCTTTGTGGCGTGTGTCCCTGCCTTCTACCGGCAGATGCTCACCCTCTCGGTGGACTTAGGGGCTGGCGTACCATCCGAGGCCCTGCGCGTCGGCCTGGAAGCGCTCAACCTCTCGCCTCGCTTCTACGCGGCGTACGGGACAGCCATCCTGATCCTCTTTGGAGTGGTGTACGTCGTCGTGGGCGTGCTCATCTTCTGGCGCAAGCTAGATGAGTGGATGCCGCTCTTCGTCTCGCTCTGGCTCGCCCTCTTCGGTCTCACCTTCACTCCCGTGACCTGGTCCGTGGCAGAGTTACTCTGGCAGGATGGCTCGTGGAGCCAGGCCCTCGTCTGGGTGCTGGAAGGTTTCACTTCCTTCAGTTTCGTCTCCTTCTTCCTGCTGTTGTATCTCTTCCCCGATGGGCAGTTTGTACCGCGCTGGACGCGCTGGCCGGCTGCCCTGTTTGCCGTGCTTGCCGTGGTTCCTGATTTTGCCGCAGGCTCGTTTCTTGATAGCAATACCTGGCCCCCACTCCTCAACCTCGGCACTCAGCTCCTCCTCTTTGCTACGATGGTGTATGCCCAAGTCTACCGCTACCGCTACGACTCCCATCCGCTACAACGACAGCAGACCAAATGGGTCGTCTTCGGCCTCTCAGCCGCCATCGTCGGATTCTTTCTGGCGATTGCCTCTGGCGAGCTCTTCCCCGCGCTCAAGCAGCCAGGCGCCATCGCGCTCGGGTACGACCTGGCATTCGGTCTGACCCTCGTCATCTCCTTTCTCCTCATTCCCCTATCGATCGCCGCGTCGATCTTTCGCTACCGCCTCTACGACATCGACCTCCTCATCAATAAGACCCTCGTCTACAGTGCGCTCACGGTCGCGCTGGCCCTGGCCTACTTCGGCAGCGTCGTCTTGTTCCAGCAGGTGCTCAACCCACTCACGGCAAGCTCCGACTTCGCCATCATCGTCTCCACCCTGACCATCGCCGCCCTGTTCAACCCCTTGCGGCAACGCATCCAGGATTTTATCGACCGCCGCTTCTACCGCCGCAAGTATGACGCGCAGCAGGTCCTGGCGGCCTTCGGTCAAACCGTGCGCGAAGAGGTGGAGCTAGATAGCCTGACGGGGGAATTGTTGGCGGTGATAGAAGAGACGATGCAGCACGAGCACATATCACTGTGGCTACGGGAGCCGGAGATTAAGCAATGAAGCAGCGAACGTCGACTCGCGTGGCCCTTGTCTTGTGGGCGATCTTCTTGATACTCCAGGTCGTTGCCCTCTGGCTAGCCTTCCTAACGCACCCCCTTGAGGAACCTGGCTCCTCCGTCATGCCCCTCCTAAGCCGGAACCTTGTCTTCCTGCCGGCGATTGCTGCCTTCCCGACAATCGGGGCGGTTGTCGCCGCACGGCGGCCTAGGAACCCGATCGGCTGGCTCTTCATCTCGCTCGGTCTACTCGCCGTCAGCGGGCAGGTTGCCGAAGGATACTGGCGCTACGCGCTCCTGCTCCATCCCGGCTCCCTCCCCTTTGGAGAGCTTATGCTGTGGATCGGAAACAAGCCCTATGAGCTGAACATCATCCCGATGATGCTGATGTTCCTCCTCTTTCCCACCGGCCGGCCGCCATCCCCTCGCTGGTGGTGGGCGGGGGGGGCAGTCATTGTGGGCGTGCTGCTCGCACTGCTGGGCGCCGCGTTCCAGCCGGGTCCTATCGTCCCGGGTGTGCCGTTCGAGAATCCATTCGCTCTTCCCACTGCGACATCCGTGTTGAGGTGGATGGAAGAGCTAGGCAGCCTGCTTATGCTAGGAGGAGTTCTCGCTGTCGTCACCTCACTCATTGTGCGCCTCCGTCGTGCGAGGGGAGTCGAGCGACAGCAAATCAAGTGGGCCGCCTACGGCATGGCTCTCACTGCCTTGAGTTTTGTCGCTGTTGGCTACGGCATCGCTATCAACTCGTCGGATATCGAAAGAGTCGCCTTCATCGTCTGGGCACTCGCTACCGCGCTCGCCGCCGTGGCCGTCGGCATCGCCATCCAGCGCTACCGCCTCTACGATATCGACCTCATCATCCGCCGCACGCTTATCTACACCTTCCTGACGGTAGCCCTGGCCGTTTTCTACCTTGGGAGCGTCGTCCTGCTGCAGCAACTCTTCCGCTCGCTCACGGGCCAGGACAGCAATGCGGCCATCGTGATCTCGACCCTCACCATCGCGGCCCTGTTC
>JALZCF010000074.1 GCA_030863245.1 Chloroflexota bacterium | reverse complement strand
GAATTAATGCATGCACCTATCAATGCACAATTGGATGAGAGCTGAGCCGATCGAGGTAACGATCCGGCGCCTGGCAAAGTACGGCTACGAGAGTATCGAGATCAGTGGTGAGCCGTATCAGTTCGATACAAAAGCGGTGCGTAGGCTACTCGACGAGCACGGGCTTCGCTGTTGGGGCTCTGTTACGCTGATGTTGGAGGATCGCAACCTCGTGGCCGCGGACGAGGCGCAGCGCGCAAAGTCAGTCCAATACGTCAAAGATTGTGTGACGATGGTCAAGGAGCTGGATGGCTACGAGATGACCATCGTGCCTGGCACCGTCGGCAAGATCGTGCCGGACTCGACGCCCGAGCAGGAGTGGCAGTGGGCCGTCGAAAGCATGCGCGAGATCTATGATCACGCCCAGCAGGCGGGGGTCCGGCTGGCCGTGGAGGCGATCAATCGCTTCGAGACATACTTTATTTTCAACGGCGCCCAAGCACTCGCCCTTGCAGAAGCAACGGGCCCCGATTGTGGTGTCTGCCTAGATGCCTTCCATATCAACATTGAGGAGGCCGATCCCTATCAGACCATTCGTGACGTAGGAGACCGGCTCGTGGACTTCCACGTGGCGGACACCAACCGGCTCGCCGCCGGTATGGGCCACTGGGACTGGGAGAAGCTCGTGAACACCCTAAGGGAAGTGGGCTACGATGGTGCTCTCACCGTCGAGTTCGTGGCCCCGATCGACCGCACCCCCGCCAATCCCTTCCCTAATGCACTCGAGACGGAATTCGTGGACATTAGCCCGGAACAACGTAAGTTCATCGAGGACCACGGCAGCAGCACACTGACCGACGAGTTCTACAGTTGGTTGGTCGAAGAGACCGCCAAGACCCTGTTGCCGCTCATCAGATAACACCAGGCCCAAGTCCGTTATAGAGCTGACGATGTGGGACTAAAGATGCGCTGTTGCATGTTGCATGGTGCATGGTGCGTGGGACAATGGGCGTGGGCTGTTTACGTTTTACATCCCACCAGGAACGACGTTAGTTTCATAGGCTCGGCTCAGTGTTAGACACACCAGCAAAGAGGGTCGTTACTCAAGGAGTAACGGCCCTCGGCATAACCCCCCAATGCTCCCCGAGCCGTTCTTCTTATCCAAACAATCTGCGCGCGTTTTCCCGGAGGATTTTCTGCTTCATCTCCTCTGGGAGCTCCAGCTCATAGAACGCTTCAATGTTCTCGTGCATGGAGGGAACGCCGGGGCCGGGCCAGTCGGAGCCGAAGATGGTTTTGTCGGCGACGCGGGTGAGCCACGGGAAGTAATGGAGCAGGCGTGAGGGGGGCACGCTCGAGATGTCGAACCAGATGTTGGGGTGGCGCCGAAGCAGGAAGTAGGCGCTGTCCATCCAGATTGGCCGGCCGCCGTGGGCGAGGATGATGGTGAGGTTGGGGAAGTCAACGGCGACGTCGTCGAGGGCCATGGGGTCGGCGTACTTGTTGCGCGCACCGGGAAAGACGCTGGTGCCGGTGTGGATCATGACGGGGATCCGTGCGTCGCTGGCTTTCTGGTAGACGACCGCAAGGCTCTCGACATTCCCCCCATCCCGGTAGGCGTTTGGGTAGAGCAGTTGGTGGGGTGGGTGGATCTTGATGCCACGCAGGCCGAGGTCGTCGATCATGTGATCGAGGCGGCTGTCGATATCATCCGGGTTGTGGGGGTCGATGCCACCGAATGGAATGATGCGATCGGGGTGGGCAGTGGCGTAGCGGGAGGAGAACTCGTTGACGCCGGCCTCCTCGAAGCCCATAACGCCCGGCGCAGCATAGTTGATGATCGCGACCTGCTCGATGTGGTGGGCGTCCATGTAGCGAACCAGCGCATCTGGGTCACGCATCATTTCCATCGTTTGCTCTGTATCGCGGCCGCGCTGCAGGGCTGCGCGTGCTCCCTCGTGAAGCATCTCCCAGGGTTGAATGTGGATATGGGCGTCAATGACGGAATAGGGAGGCATCATCCTGTCCAGAATCCTTCCGGATCGTACTCATGAATGATGCGAAGCTCCTCCTCGGTCGGTGGCGGTGTCGGCCCGATGCCCGCCACGACGTTTAGCTCCCAGCCGGTATGGTCCCGCACCTCCTCGACACTCGAGAAGGGGTGGTAGCTGGCAAGGAACGCCTCCCCATTCTCATCGAAGCGGAGGACGCCAAGGGTCGTGATGACGGCGCTGGGGCCGCCCCGTGGCAGGCCGGCGCTCTCGCGCCAGCCGCGCCCCATGCCATACCCAGGCGAGGTGATGTAGTCGACCCGTTCGACGAAGCGCCGCTTCTCATGGGCCATGATCATGATCAGCCGCTTCGATAGGGAAGCAATGTCCGCTGCCCCACCGCTACCTGGCAGACGCACGTTCGGGCGCTGGTAGGAGCCGATGTAGGTGGTGTTGAGGTTGCCATAGCGGTCAACCTGGGCGCCACCGATGAAGCCCACATCCACCTCGCCGGCCGCCATCGAGCCCATGAGATGCAGCATCTGCGTCGCCCAGTTCGCACGGTAGATGTTGGGCGGATCGGCCATGGTGTAGAGGAGCTCACGAGAGGGGGTATCCCGCACGATGCCACATTCGAAGTAGCCGATCGCGGTTGGGGCGTGCATGTTCTTGGCGACGGCGAAGGCGATCAAGGGCAGACGCATGCCAACGAATACCACCTCGCCGTCCCGGATCTCGCGTGCGGCCGCGGCGACCATAAGTTCTTGAGGGGTGTAGTTCATGCTGGACCTCACGTTCCGACCACGACGGCCTTGGATTCCATGTAGTAGTCGAGGGCCTCGATGCCGTGCTCCTTGCCGAGGCCGCTCTGTTTCAGACCTCCGAAGGGGAGCTCGTCGTAGATCTTGGAGTGGGAATTGATCCAGGTATAGCCCGCTTCCAGACGCTCGGCAGCCCGCATGGCCCGACTGAGGTCACGTGTCCAGATGGAGGAGCCGAGGCCATAGATGGAGTTGTTCGCGAGACGAAGAGCCTGATCCATATCCTTGACGCGCCAGACAGGGAGCACCGGGCCGAAGACCTCCTCTGTGGCAACGCGGCTATCATGCGGCGCCTCCGTGAGGAGCGTGGGCAGGTAGTAGTTGCCAGCCTCGTACCTCTCGCCTCGAGGGCGTTCACCACCCAATACCACCGTTGCCCCGCGGCCCACAGCGTCGGCCACCTGCTCTTCGATCTCGGCCCGCTGGCCGGGTGTGTGCATCGGACCGAGAATCGTACCTTTCTCCAGGCCCGGACCCACCACGAGACGCCCAATCTTGCCCTGAAGCTTCTCGACGAACTCGTCATATATCTGCTCAAAAACGTAGATACGCTTGATGGCGAGGCAGGCCTGCCCACAGTTGAAGAAGCGCCCGACACTACCCGCACTCACCGCCGCATCGATATCGGCATCGTCACAGACAATCATGGGATCGGAGCCGCCCAGTTCCAGCGTGACCCGCTTGATCTGCTCGGCCGCCTTCGCCATCACGTGCCTTCCCACGGGGGTCGAGCCGGTGAAGCCTATCTTGCGGACCAGGGGGTGTTCAACCAGTGCCTCGCCAACAACCGAGCCTTGCCCGGTTACCACATTGAGAACACCTGGCGGCAGGCCCGCTTCATTCATCAGTTCGATCACCCGCAGATCGGTCAGGGGCGTCGTCTCCGCGGGCTTGACGATCACACAGTTCCCCGCTACCAAGGCGGGCGCAATTTTGTTTCCCATGAGGGAGACGGGGAAGTTCCAGGGCACAATCGCGCCCACCACGCCGATGGGACGCTTGACGATCATGCCGAAGCGGTTCTCATCGAGCGAGGGAACGTACCCGCCACGGAGGTTCTTGGCGAGGCCGGCGTAGTGCTCGAGGGTGTGCATGAAGCGACGGATCTCCAGCTTTGCCTCACGGATCGGCTTGCCCTGCTCGCTCGTCAGGAGCCCTGCCAGTTCATCGAGCTGTTCTTCGATCAGCTCAATGGCGTCATAGAGAATAGCACCCCGCTTGGCGGCTGGGGTCTCCCACCACCCCTCGAAGGCGTCGGCAGCAGCGCGTGCTGCGCGGTCGACATCTTCTTTCGTCCCTCTTGGAACCTGCTCCACGACTTCATTCGTGGCAGGGTTGTAGACATCGTGGTAGTCGTCTCCCGTTGAATCGACATACGTTCCGTTGATAAACATCTGGGCCATGGGTGACTCTTTCGTTGCGCCTCTCAGTCGTTCTGACGTTCTTCCGGCAAGTCATTAGCTACGATAAGCAAAATTCACGGGGATCGACGGCGCTGATTGCTCGATGCGTAGCGCTTGCCATCGTTCACGGCCTAGCCGATCCAGATAGATGCTACGATCTGGCACGCCGGTGATCCATTCCCCAATCCACTCTTGGAACCCCTCGACTGAGCGTGTTTGCCGGTGATACTCGTGAAAGAACTCGTGATCCCGGTCGTAGTAACCCTGTACGGGGGAGGGGTGTGCGCCCCCTGGTTCCTCGACCACGGCGACTACCTTGTGTGGATGAGTGAGCATGCGATTTGGATCGCTTAGCATCACATCGCTAGGTACGATTTCTTCGGCGACGATAATGACCTTCTCGGCAGCGAGTGCTGCCTCGACGCTGATGCCTAGATTGCCCCACATGTGGGCATGGCCCTCCTCATCGGACCGCTGGACATGCAGGATCGCGATGTCGGGCCGCAGCGCTCGCACCAGAATGAGCGGTTCGCCTTCCTCGTTAAGTGGATTGGTGCTCTCGACCAGATCGGGGTTGGTGTTGGGGAGATCGGAACCGAGGAGGGAGCGGGTCGGAATGAAGGGTGCGCCGAGAGCGCCTGCCTGGAGTGCCAAAGCGATGCTGAAGTTGCTGTGGTCGCGGACCTCGAGCGGGTGAGGGATACTCTCCTCCACGGCTCGCCGGAAGCAGTGACCAAGCCCAGCACTCACATTGCCGACCCAGGCGGCTATCACCGTGTCCACACACCCCGCACCGATCAGTTGGTCGAACAGGACGTCCGAGATGGGGCCGATGAGTGATAGACCGCGCCGTTGCTGGCGGATCAATTCGTGGCCTGCAGCGAAAGGGATCAGGGCCTCGAGGCAGGTACCCATGACAATGGAACTGTCATCGGGCACGTACTCGGCAACCGCATTGGCCAATGTCATACGCTTGGTCATTGATCTCTTCTCTCCACGTTCTGCATCCCTATCTCCACTTTGTCGATGTCCTGCTCCCGGTACTCGCGTGCCTTTTTGTGATAGTCCTTGGGCGCCCTTCGGATCCATTCCAGAGAACTTCCCGAGAGTTCCTTCTTCGGGGCAGCAGGTACACCTGCCACAAGCGTCCGAGGCGGTACCTCCATACGCTCGCTGACCACACTGCCAGCTGCCACGACCGCTTCGCTCCCGATCGTTGCATGAGGGAGTATGATGGCACCCATACCGACGATAGCTCCATCGTCGACCCTGGCCCCCTCGATGACAGCGCAGTGACCAACTGTCACGTTCTGGCCGATAACCGTTGGCCATTCTTCGCCCACGTGAATCACAGCATTGTCCTGGATACTGCTACCAGCACCTACCGTGATCCGGCCGAAGTCTCCCCGTAGGACCGCGCCGAACCAGATGCTCGCTCCCGACTCGACAACCACGTCGCCAATAAGCGTTGCGGTGGGCGCAAGAAAGACATCCTCAGCGACTTGAGGCGTTTTGCCGTTGTACTCAATTAGGAAAGCCATAGAGAATTGTTGGATTGCGGAATGCGGATTGCGGAATGTAGATTGAATGAGTTTGATGTCGGTGCGAGTTAACTGATTGCTTTTACGAGTTATCTTCCGGTGAAGTTGGGTTTGCGTTTGTCGCGGAAGGCCTGGATGCCCTCGGCGTGGTCTTGGGTTTCGAGCAGGATGCTCTGGGCCAAGGCTTCGAGGGTGCGACCGGTGTGAAGGTCTATGTTCTGGGCCTCGTTGACGAGGAGTTTGGCCAGGCCGAGAGCTTGTGGTGCGCGGCGCGTCAGTTGTTCGGCAAATGCCAGGGTCGCGTCTAGCAGCTTGTCATCTGCATACACACGGTTGACGAGGCCATGAGCGTGCGCGGTTGTGGCATCAATGAGATCGGCAGAGAAGATTAGCTCCTTGGTGACAGCAGGTCCTACCAGGCGTACCGTGCGAGTGATGCCGCCTACCGCTGGAATCAGGCCGATAAAATTCTCACGAAAGCCGACGCGTGCTGATTCGGCAGCGAAGCGGAGGTCGCAGGAGAGTGCTAGTTGAAAGCCTGCTCCAGTGGCAACACCGTTAATGGCGGCAATTACTGGCTTCTCGAGACGCTCCAGAAAATCGTAGAAGCCGGTCAGGATGCGACTGTGCGAGCGAAACTCAGGCGTGCGCCATTCCTGCTCAAACATAGCAATGTCGCCGCCCGCACAAAAGGCCCGCCCGGCTCCCGTGAATACCACCACCTGGACTGCCGTCTCCTGCAATAGTGGCGGCAGCGATGCAAGCTCCTCCCGCATCGTCTCATTCACCGCATTGAGTGACTCTGGACGATCGAGCGTAATCAGCGCGACCCCGTCCGCGACAGCGTAACGGAGGGTTTCAAAGTCCATAGGCTACCTAAAGGGGAGCGGGGAGCGGAGAGCGGAGAGCGAAAGGATGAAGGATGAAGGATGAAGGATGAACGGACCGTACGTGAGACGTGCCGTCATTCCGTACTCCGCACTCTGAGTTTGGGTCATTCCGCACTCCGCATTCCGCATTCCGCAATTACCTGCCCTTGAATTCGGGCTGCCGCTTTTCTTTGAATGCCTGGAAGCCTTCCTTGGCGTCCTCGCTCGCAAAGAGTTGGTTGATGCCCTCGCGCTCGATGGCCATGCCGCTATCGAGCGGGACCTCCAAGCCCTCGTTGACCACTCGTTTGATAAGGCCTATGGCCTTCGTTGCGCCGTTTGCGAGGTTCTCCGCGTATTCTTTCGTCTTGTCCATCAGTTCGTTGGGGTCGTATAAGCGATCAAGAATGCCGAGCTGGTGGGCTTCTTCGGGGCTGATAGTACGGCCCGTGATCATCAGGTCGAGGGCCACGCTTTTCCCGATCAATCGCGGAAGTCGTTGGGTACCACCATTCCCTGGCAGCAGGCCGAGCGTTAC
>JALZCF010000071.1 GCA_030863245.1 Chloroflexota bacterium | reverse complement strand
GACTAGCCCCGAGGCAGGACTGCGTGCAGCACGCAAGCTTATAGATATTGACAAGGTCTCTGCCATCATCGGCACTTGGGCTTCTGCAGTCACTACAGCGGTCGTACCGGTGTGCTCGCAATCGGGCGTTTTCCTCTCAACGGTCTCAGGGGCGGAAACGATCACCCAGCTTCCCCATCAGGGTTTCCTGATCCGGACCCAACCGACTACGACTCTGCAGGGTACGAAGTTTGGTGAGTTCGCTCTCAGCATCAACGCGAAAGCGGTGGCTTTTGTGTCGCCGCAGACACCGTTTACCGACTCACAATACGCTTCTCTTACGAAGGTTGTGACAGCGGCTGGAGGAAAGACAACCTCGCTGATCTATGATGACAAGAAGACTACCCTGCGAACCGAGGTTGATCAGGTGCTACGTAGCAAGCCTGACGCTATCGTCATGGGGGGCTACACAAATGACACTGCCGTGCTTCTTCGTGACTTATACCGCGCCAACTATCGCGGCAGCCTCTTCGGGTTTGCGTACGCTGTAAACAAGCAGCTCGTGGATGCGCTTCCGGCGGATGTGAGCGAGGGTATCTATACCTTGGCTCCATCTCCAGCTGAGGGTAGCAACGCCTACAGAAATGTTGCGCGTCTGATTGGTGTCGACACGCCTGATACGTACAGCTGTCAGGTATACGACCACCTTAATCTGATCGCGATGGCCATAGCAGTTGGTAGAGGCGATACCGGGACTGTGATCAAGGACAATGTGCGCAAGGTGTCACAGGGAGGCGGAGAGCGGATCGAGAATGCGGTTGAAGGACTTAAGCTAATCGGCCAAGGAAGGAAGGTCGACTACGACGGCGCTTCGGGCCCCTGCGACTTCACTGATATCGGCGATATCACGGACGCTAAGTTCAGGTATGAACAAGTCAAAGGTGGCAAAGTCACCCTGCTGAAGATTGCGTGATGTTCGACGCGGTCATCCAGGCCCTTATCAATGGTGTGATTGCTGGAGCGCTCCTGGCGATTCCAGCACTCGGCTTCAGCGCAATCTTCGCGGTATTGCGCTTCCCGAATTTTGCAATTGGTGCGCTAGCTACGGCTGGCGCATACATGGCATGGCTTGCAAACGTCAACTTCGGACTCCCCATCGTGGCGGCGACTGCCGTCGCCTTCGTAAGCGCAGCAATAATTGGGGCGCTGATCGAGTACGGCGCGCTGGAGCGCCTGGGACGTGGTGGGGCACTGATGAAGGCCATTGGGTCGCTCGCCATGGCAATGGTCATTGAGAACATCATTCGCTTCTGCTTTGGCAACGACTTGAGAGGGTTTGATCTCCCGCTTGCCCGTGACTTCGTGATTGGGCCGGTTCGGATCGGCCCGCAGCAGATTACCAACTTTGTTTTCGCCCTCGCGATCATGGTTGTAGTTTGGGCCTTCCTGTCGTTTTCATCGCTTGGGCGTTCTATGCGTGCAGTTGCCGACAACCCGGATCTCGCGCGCCTGAAGGGCATCAGCCCACGCTTGATTGCAATGGTGACTGTCGCCGTCGGTAGCGGATTGTGTGGCGTGGGCGGAACGCTCATTGGCCTGGATACGTCAGTGGATCCTCTCCTCGGCGGCCGTGTCCTCCTTTCCGTCTTTGCGGCAGCGGTTCTCGGTGGCCTCGGAAGCATTCCAGGTGCGGTAGCCGGTGCATTCGTGATCGGGATCGTTGAGGAGTTCACAGTGCTAGCGTTGGCGCCTGCTTACCGTCTCGCTGTCGGTTTCATCGTCATCCTGGCAGTCCTCGTTGTCCGGCCATCAGGTCTCCTCGGTAGCAAGGCGAGCTGATACCATGTTGACATACATTCTGTTCATGCTTGTCGTCGGCTCGATCTACGCATTGCTGGCGCAGAGCCTTATGCTCTCTTGGGGTTTAGCGGGTCTGGTCAATCTTGGTCTGGCGGGGTTCTTTGCCGTTGGCGCTTACGCGTCAGCAATGCTCACAACTTGGGAACATGCGCCGATCTTGCTCGGTATTTTCCTCGCCGTGCTCTCGGCCGGATTGGCAGGCCTGCTCGTATGCTTCTCCACGCTCCGACTGCGAGATGACTATCTTGCCATCGTGACGCTCGGTTTTGCTGAGATAGTGCGGATCGTCGCCTCCAACGAAGTTTGGTTAACCGGAGGTACGGATGGCATTTCCGGTGTCCCAGTCATGATCGCCCGCGACACTGGCATCTGGTTCCATTTAGGAACTCTACTGATCGCGGTTGTAGCGGTCCTCCTCATCTATTTGCTTCAGCGCAGACTACTCGCATCCCCCTGGGGACGGGCCCTACGCGCAATCCGGGAGGACCAGACGGTCGCCTCGGTGGCGGGTAAGAGCATCGTGCGCTTCAAGGCACAGGCTTTCTCCCTAGCCGCAGCGATAGCAGGGCTGGCTGGAGCGCTTTACGGTCACTACACGAGCTACGTTGCCCCGGATCAGTTCCAGCCACTCATCACGATCTACATCTTCCTCGCGGTCACAGCGGGTGGGAATGCTCGTCCGGCAGGTGCCGTGCTCGGGGCTTATCTCCTCATAGCTTTCCTGGAGGCGACGCGGTTCCTAGCGGAAATCGTTCCAGGCGTGACTGCTCTACAGGCCGCCGCTCTTCGCGAAATTGCCGTCGGAATTGGCTTAGTCATTGTGCTGACCCTGCGACCCGACGGCATCCTTCCTGAACGTTCACAGAAAGCCCCAGTCATATGAACAACGAATTGCTCCAAGCCTATCTCGCCGTCACTGATGCAATTGCACAGGATGCCTCGCCCGAGGCGGCGTACCGCGCCGTGGACGAAGCCGTCAAACGCCTAGTAGGCCATCGTCTCTTCACTATCCTCGTACGTCGCGAGGGTGGCGAGGAGGTCGAAAGGGTCTACTCGTCGCAGCCAGACGCCTACCCGGTGCAGGGACGCAAGCGTATGGGACCTACTCCCTGGGGCGATCTTGTTTTGACCCGCAAGCAGACTTTTCTCGGTCGAGACAAGGCCGCGATCCGCTGGGCCTTCCCCGACCACGAACTCATCGAAAGTCTTGGACTCGGCTGCGTGATTAACGTGTCCGTCCAGGAGGGTGGGGAGATCTTGGGAACTCTCAACGTACTAGACGAGGAGGGGGCCTATACCAGCGAAGACCAAGTTGAGCTCGTCCGCTGCTTCACACCCTTGCTCATTTCTGCCCTTACGAAGGCTCGCCAGTAAGAAGTTAGCTTAGGAGATAATTGTGGCTGTTACCCTGTTTAAGAATGCCAGCATCCTCGACGGAACTCACATCGAAGCTCTGGCTGACCACCAAGTGCTCGTGGAGGATGGTGAGATCCGAGAGGTGTCTGACGCTCCGATTACGGCATCCTCTGCCCGCGTGGTAGACCTCGCCGGCAAGACACTAATGCCCGGCCTGATCGATTGCCACGTGCATGTCAT
>JALZCF010000053.1 GCA_030863245.1 Chloroflexota bacterium | reverse complement strand
GTTCATGGTCATGCCCACTTCGGATCGCCTCAGGGCGAGACGGCGGGGGGAATACCGGTCTACAACGTCTGCCGCTTTGTCCAGAGTCGATACGAAGATCGCGAGTACTGTCTATTCACGGTGTAGGAGAGTCGTGACGAGAGAAAGTCACTCCGCTAACCATGGCAATCTCGTGTCGAGGCGGCGGTTGTATTGCAGGCAGATGTCGGGTCATCCTAGGAAAGGAAAGGCGAGGATGTTTGACTACTTGATTGTTGGAGCGGGGTTTGCTGGGAGTGTACTGGCCGAGCGGCTGGCACGTGGGTCGGGAAAGAAAGTACTGATTATTGATCGCCGCAATCATATCGCGGGCAACGCTTACGACCATTACAACGAGGATGGCATCCTCATCCACCGGTATGGGCCCCACATCTTTCACACCAACTCGCGCCGGGTCTTCGAGTATCTTTCCAATTTTACGGAGTGGCGACCCTACGAGCACCGGGTCCGCGCCAGCGTGGATGGGCAGCTCGTGCCGATCCCCATCAATCTGGACACGATCAACTGCCTCTATGGGCTGAGCCTTACCTCTCTGGAGTTGGAAGATTTTTTCGAGTCGATGGCGGAGCCCCGTGAGCAGATCCGAACCTCCGAGGATGTGGTCGTGAGCAGGGTAGGACGGGAGCTCTACGAGAAGTTCTTCCGCAACTACACCCGCAAGCAGTGGGATCTCGATCCGTCGGAGTTGGATGCGTCGGTGATCGCGCGGGTTCCCATCCGCACGAACCGTGACGATCGCTACTTCACCGATACCTACCAAGCCATGCCGCGACACGGCTACACCCGTATGTTCGAGAACATGCTGGACCATCCGAATATCAAGATCATGTTGAACACCGATTATCGGGATATCAGAGACATGATCCCGCACCAAGAGGTCATCTATACGGGCCCGGTCGATGATTTCTTCGATTTTTGTTACGGCAAGCTGCCCTACCGCTCGCTCGAGTTCAAACATGAAACACATAACCAAGAGGTGTACCAGCCTGCCCCGGTCGTCAACTATCCCAACGAGCACCTCTATACTCGCATCACGGAGTTCAAGTACCTTACCGGGCAGGAACATCCGAAGACGGGTATTGTCTACGAGTATCCACGTAGTGAGGGCGATCCGTACTATCCCGTGCCTCGCCCCGAGAATGCCGAGATCTACCAGAAGTACAAAGCATTGGCTGACGAGACCGCTGGCGTGCACTTCGTTGGGCGGTTGGCCACCTACAAGTACTACAATATGGATCAGGTGACCGCGCAGGCCCTGGCACTTTATGCCAAACTAAGCGGAAAGCGAAAGAGCGAGGTGGGCACCGCTGGGAAGGTCAAGGCTCCCCTCCCTGTTAAAGAGATGGTTGCATCCGAGATATCGTCTAACGGTCAGAAGGAGTAAGCTTGCGGAACCCTATGAGAGAACAGCAACCAGCAATTCTTTGCCTTTCCCATCTCAACTGGAGCTATATCTGGCAGCGACCCCAGCATGTCCTGTCACGAATGGCACGATATTATGAGGTAATGTATGTCGACGAGCCCGACATCGGTCCCGCCGACGGAGAGCGAACGCTCGAGCGGGTGGCGCGGGAGGGGAAGCTGAGTGCCTGGCATCCCATATTTCCGGATCGAAGCGAGATCGTGGGTCCCTGGCGCGAGCAGTACGTCGACATTGTCCGAGAATTGCTGTTGCGCAAGGAGTGGGTCGAGGAACGCGCGGGGAGGCTCGTTGCCATCCGCCCCCTCATTCTCTGGTTCTACACGCCCACTCCGGTCTACCTTCTGGATCACCTCCCCGCCGACCTCGTGGTCTATGACGTGATGGATGAGTTAGATAACTTCAAAGGGGGCCCCGTGGATCTCAAGGCGCGGGAGGCGCGCCTGCTCGCGCGGGCGGACGTCGTCTTTGCGGGCGGACGAAGTCTCTATCAGGCACGCGAGGGACGGCACCCTAACCTTCATCTGTTCCCAAGTGGGGTTGAGCCCGACCACTTTGCTCGCGCCACACACCCTGAAACCCCGGTGGCAGGGGAGATCGCAGATCTGCCGCGTCCCATCCTTGGCTACTACGGCGCGATTGACGAGCGCATCGACCTTGAGCTGCTCCAGGCGGTTGCCGAACGGCATCCTGAATGGTCGATCGTGATGATCGGCCCCGTAGTCAAGATCGAGCCGGATGAGCTGCCGCGCCTCCCCAATATCCACTATCTCGGTCGGCAATCCTACAGCCGTCTACCCAGCTTCCTGAAAGGCTTCGACGTCTGCCTGATGCCCTTTGCCATGAACGAGGCGACGCGTTACATCAGCCCGACCAAGACCCTCGAGTACATGGCTGCCCACAAGCCCATCGTGAGCACGCCCGTACCTGACGTCGTCGCCTCGTGGGGAGAGATGGTCCGCATCGCGGCAACACCGGAAGCATTTGCCGGCGCTGTGGAGGATGCCCTTCAGGAAAACGAGGCGCAGCGCTCGGCCCGTGTGGTGCGGGAAGAGCACATTCTAGCCTGTAGCACCTGGGACCATATCGTGGCACAGATGCACGAACGCATCGAGGCGGTGCTCAAACAGCGGCCAACCCACGTGGGCTCGGGTGCCTACCCTGTCGTCAACCCACCCTGCACGATCAACCCCTTGAATCGAGTCTGAGAGGCGAATTCCTCGTCGAAGTGCAGCGGGTTATAGTCGACCGTCAACTCGCCGAAGGTCTTCACATGCTCCATCGTTAGAGTGAGGGAGCGACGGGCCGTCTGGCCAACTTGCAGGTCCATTCTGCTGTTCCTCCCGGGTGATTGTGCATTTTATACATATACGCCAGTTCTCAGGGGATCAAGCAGGGTAGAGTGTGTCGAGGAAGCCGGTCACAGTCTGCATGTAGGCATCGAAGCGCTCGCGCCGGATGCTGTGGCCGGCGTCGGGAATCTGGACGAGCTGCCCCGTGTGCCACAGGGTGCTGATCTCGGCCGCCAGTTCGGGCGTGACGATGGCACTGGCCTCGGGATCGCCTGTGATGAGCAGGATGGGGCAGGTGACACGTGGGAAGAGGTCGCGCCAGGGGACGGGCGGGTTGAGCCTGAGAGCGGCCGCGTTCGGGCTGACCTGCTGTTTGGACTCGGCCCACGGCTCGCACTCCCCCTCGCGCCACGTCGGGTGCTCCTCCCGGCACTGCGCTCGGAGCGCCTCCAGCGGCTTGTGACGCCGCTGCCGAATGTCGGCCTGCGTCTCCCGTTGCCATGCCTGTCGTTCCTCTAGAGAGGGCTCGAAGGATGGCGGGAACAGGGGCGGATCTTCTAGCAGGATCGCGCGCACGAGGGCCGGGCGCGTTGCCGCCAGCGTCAGCGCGGTCGCTGCGCCCATCGAATGCCCCAGCACGGTGGGTTGCTGCAGGTCGAGCGCGTCGATCAATCCCGCCAGATCTGCTGCCTGCGAGGGGTACGAGTAATCCATCTCGGGCGCATCCGATTGCCCATGACCCCGCACGTCGTACATCACCGCGTCGTACTGGTTCGCTAACACCTCCACCACCGACAACCAGCAGCGCCCGTTGTCCGTGAAACCATGCGCCAGGACGAGCGGCGGGCGCTCTGCGGGACCGGTGCGGTAGTAGTGCAGGCGAACGCCGTCGACAGCAACCATTCCTTCACGAAGCACAGCCATGGCAATCCTCGTAGTCTGTTAAGCCGAGCACACGAATCTGCTCTCGTTTCATCTGCTCCACTGGCAGGTGGCAGGTAGCAGGTGGCAGGTAGCACTCTGCACCTCGCATCCCGCAATCTCCAGTCTCTAGTCTCCAGTCTCCATCTGACTCATTCCGCACTCCGCACTCCGCACTCCGCATTTCTCAGTGGCTGATCTGACGTGTTATGGTTGGGTCCTTGATCTCCCTATCCGCCGCCAGCAGAAATGCCTTGCTCAGGATAATCCCCAGGGTGCTGTCTCCCTCGAACGGGAGGAACACCTTCCCGTTCTGCCCAGCACTTGCGGTGCCACGGGCTGGGACGATGCACAAGTACTGATCGTTCGGCTCCATCAGGATGTTGCCGCTGCCGAGGTGGATCTTGTAGGTGCGGAGATCGCCACGAACGACCAGGAATCGGTTGGCGAGATGACAGCGGTCAGCGATCTTCAGACGGGGGATGAGGCCTTCAAGAATGTCCTTGCGTGTCTTGGCTGTCTCGGATAGGCCCCCGAACGAGTAGCTTGCCCAGTAATCTCGATGGCGCCCCTCGGGCCCGCCGTCCGCCCAGTTGGGATCGTTGCCCACGCTGGCTACCCCCACGAAGAGATCCACATCGCGCATGATTTCGGAGAAGAGCAGTGGTGGGATCTGATCGAGGGCCAGTGGTTCAGGGGCGGTATAAAGCCCGTACCCACCGCCGTAATCGCCAGCGCCCGCGTAGGCTAGGTTCTGCCGGGCACCGATGGAATAGAAGCGTACCTGATCGGTGGTCAGGTAGAGATAGGTTCCCGTATCGTTGGTATCCGTACCGTAGTTGTCCCCGGCCCCCTCGACCCAAAATTCCGCCCGTATCTCCCAGGCTGGCAGGGAGCGCGTGGCCGGCGGGTACATGTCGTCCACCATCAACCGCAACTGGTTTTTCCAGCCGCGTGCGCCACAGAGAGCATTGAACTGGTGTTGCTTGAGGATGTGGGCGGCGAAACGGTTGGAGTAGACGCGCGTTTCCCGCTCCGCATCCGTCAGTAGATACACCTCGCGGTGCGCTTGCTTGAACGGCTGTTGGATTTCGTGCTCTATCAACCACTCTCGCCAGGCAAGGACGATATCGGCCGTCTCGTGAAGGGGGTGCCAGAGCTCGACGCGGACCGCATCGTCGAGCCCTTCTAGGGGCTGGCCGTCGTGCCCGACGATCTGTCCCTCGTGCCAAACACCAGATGTTGAATTGTCACCCCAATGAAACATCCAAATAAGGCGCCGCGCCAGCGTGCCGACTAGGGGATGATCCAGGTATCGCTCGCGCCATGTGGAGAGGGGCCAAGATCTTTGTTCAAGATAGAGGCTTTTGAGGCGCGCACTTTGGGCCGGCAGCATCTTTCGAATATCTTTGTCGGCCTGCTTCAGCTCGCGCAGCGCTTCGGCGTGCTGCTCCTTGATCGCTTTTGGCACGGACTTCTGCCGCTTGCCGTCCGCTCTGATCCAACCTAACTCTGTGGTGTTCGTCCCCGTCACGCGTAGCTCGGCGGTAAACTCCCCAAGCTGATCGCGTCTGACCCCCACCTCCTGCATGCCGTAGTCGGGCACGGATAGCTCTTCGATCTCGTCTTGCGAGAGATCCACCCGCTCTGCCGCGGATGCCAATGCTTTATCGATGGCTACTTGCGCCTTTCTGAACCTGACTTTGGCTTTGAGGAGCGCCAGTTGCCCGATCCCCTCGCTGCCGGGCATCTCTCCCAGCGTCCGCACGCACGCATTGGCAAGTCGGATGCAGCGCGGGCCGAGACCCGGCACTTTGCGGTAGGCCGAGATCGCTAGGGCACTTAGGGCGCGCGCGATCTCCTTGTCTTCTCGTCCGCCGCACAGCCAAACCAGGGCTTTGAGAATATCGGCATTTCCGTCGTGCATGAGGTAGGTCGGTTCGGGGTGCCACTGCGGAACCGTTTCGCCCGGCTGAACACCGAACTTGGTGGTCATGCGGGGCTTGTCCACCAAGGGGAACCATGTGAGTACCGCCTCCTTGAATGTCTCGACCCCGATCTGTTCCAGCCACGGTTCTGCGCGCTGCAACCACTTTTCGTTAGGTGCCGACTTGGGTGCCTGGGAGCAGACAGTGAGAAGGGCCTTCCATGCTTCCTGCTGCTCGACATCCATTCCCTGGAACGCGCGCAGGGCCGCATCTGACCATGGCTCGCCTGCTATGAGGGGGAGGGGCTGCTCTAGCCCACCAATTTCCCTTAGGCGGCTCAACCAGTCGGGCTGGTGAAACATGTTACCCTCCAACCAGGGGGATAAGCTTGAGGAACGTCACCGAGGTGTTCGGGCCGATTTCGATCGTCTCGTCCAGGTCATCTACCTGACGGTCGTCGACCAGGAGAATAAAGCCGTTGCTTTGGAAGGAGAGAAGGGCCTGGTAGAACTGCTCCTCCGCGTCGACCTGGCGCCCCTTGGGGAGTTTGAAGCCATTCAACGTGCGTTCCGCGTCGGTCGGCTGGACGAGCCCGCGGAAGTAGTCTGGCTGAAGGGCGTTGTAGTCGGCCACTTCCTGATACACCCGGGCCCGAATGAGCTCCTGGACTGTCACTCGTTCCGTAGGAACCGCCAGCGTCCACACAGCAGAGGGGCTGGCATGCCGGAAGGTCGTTTCGTCGCGAACTGTGAGGGTTGCAGGCATTGTAACACTCCATAATGTAGTAGAGATGATTGGTTAAAGAATGTGCCAAATGTGCCAAAATCGTGATTTTCTAGTCGGAGAAGGGCGATTTTGGCACATTGACATAAAGGGAGATATGGGCGGTTATTTTCGCCTTCTCCAGGTGGTTGGAACGTTTCGCATCGCCGCGATGGGAGCTGTGGGAGCTGTGGGAGTTCATGGTTTTTGCCCTTCTTGCTACTCAGAGATCACTAACGCGTAGTGCGTGCTGGGAGAGGTGACCTGCTGTCACAGTGTCACGTTCAACCTTATGGCACCAGTATACAGCAAGGGTGCGACAGATTCGGTCGCAAAGAGGGGGTGTATCAGTCAACGTGACGAATCTGTAATGATCGTGATCTGATAGGGGAATCCGGACAGGTGGAATGATGTGCCGGCCGCTGTGGAAAGGCGCACGTCGACCGGCAAACCGCGGCCGCTATCCTGCGTTAGATGGGGTTGGTAGGCGCCACCTTCACTGCCACGACCATCCCATCCCCAGCAGGGTAGATGGTGCTGATGACGTCCGGCTCCTCGGCAACGTGGCGGTTGAACACGCGTATGGCTTCGGTGCCCGGGTCCATTTCCTCCCCTTCCTTCTCGACGATGTCACCCTGGCGGAAGGCGTTGTGAGCCACGATCGTACCACCCATCCGAACGTTTTTGAGCGCCCAGTCGAAGTACTGTTGGTACTCGGACTTGGCCGCGTCGATGAAGACGAAGTCGAAAGGGGCCTCGCCTGTGAGGCTGGGCAGTAGCTCCAGGGCAGGACCGACGAGCACCTCTACTTGATCGGCGACTCCAGCGATCTCGAAATTATCCCGCGCGACCTCGGCATGCTTGGGTTCCTTCTCGAGCGTGATGAGCCGTCCGCCGGGTGCCAGGCCACGTGCGATCCAGACACCACTATAGCCGCCGAGTGTGCCGATCTCGAGTGCCTTTACAGTGTCGCAGGCACGAGTCAGACATTGCAGGAAACGCCCCTCCTCCGGCTTGATATGGATCGCCGGGAGTCCCTTTTCCTGGATCGTCTCCCGAATGGTCTGGAGTGCCGCATCCTCGGTCGCGAAGAGGTCGGTGATGTACTCGCTGAGCGTATCGTTATAGGTTGTCATCTTTCTCCTTAAACCCTTACTTGCCGGAATTCCCCGGCTCTTTGATGGTGAATGTATCTATGCGAGTGGCGGTGGTAGCAGGCGAAGGTCGATCAGCGGTGGTACGGCCGGCGACCTTTCAACCATTGTAGGTGGGTGGTCGAGTTCCAACAATTCCGCTCTGATACCGCCCCTTAACAATGCTCTTGGGTCTCCACAATCCATCGCGAACTCACATGGAGGGTAAAGAACGGCGGCCACCGGGCAGGGTTGCGATGGCGGAGGGTAGGAGGGTAGCGATTGAAATCGCGGCTCGGGGGCCTGCGGCCAATTGTCCGCCTTCGCGGACAAGGGGAGGTTGGTTGGCGGCGAGCGCTGGTGTAAGGGGGTGTTGGGGTTCTGCCGGAAGCAGGTGCGATTGTCTGGAAGAGAGCTGCAAAATCACGGGCCAGGCGTGCTACGACGAGCAGGCTCAACCATTGATGGCAATACCAAACGGCTCCCAGTTGCGCATCTGGATATCGAAACTGTGGTCGTCGCTATGGCACTCATAGGCGAGTTCCCATTCGGCTCTTGGAGTCGTGCGATTCGGCACGAGGATCGCTGCAAGCCGGAATTCTTCCCAGATTCGCTCGCGTGGTAATTCCTCCCGCCAGTTGTAATAGGTGTCATAAAGTAGGTCGCCTACGGGCTGCAGTAACGCCTGGTACTGTCGTTCCAGGGCGCGGTAGAAGTCACGCTGCGCGTCGGTTGGCCCCTGCTCATCTCCCTCGACGAGGACCTCGATCACGCGATTCTCCGGCGCAAAGAGGATCTGCCCTTCCCAGAAGCCCGCTTGAGGCTGAAAGCGGAGGGTGCCAAAGACGGGATCGACGTAGGTTGTGGGTTGCCAGAGTTGTCTGAGTCGTTGCAGAATACTCATGGTTGAACCGTGAGACGATCGGATTGGGCAGGCGTACCGGGCGTGAGGTAGGGGTCAACATTGTAGCCTGAGTATAACAGAACAGAGGGGCCGCGTGGAAGAGGATTGCGACCCCTCTGTTCAAAGGAGGAGAAAGACTCTGAAGAAGAGTAAGCATAGGATACAGCTTTTCGCCTTAAGAAGTCTTTAAGATTAGCTTATGAAAACCTTTTGTGAACCCTACGATTTGTGTACGCTGCGGACAACGGCGGGGGCAGTGTACGGTGAATTTGCCTGACATCCGCAAGAATACCAAATCGGTGACCTTCACCGTAACCCACATTGATCGGGGTAACACCCTGACCTACGACCCATCGGCCAACAGCGACCTGGATGGTGATAGCGACGGCACGACTGTCATGGTTTCCAGGCCGTAGTGTGATGACTTTGATATGAGGTGTCATTCTGAAACAAGCTCTTCCCAGGTGTGCATCATCGACACTGCGGCGCGGACAAAGTCAGCATTATCAGCCGCAGGGCGGCCGTCCTGTAGCACGGTTGTGTCCTCCAGTCCGGTTCGGATGCCGTGTCGGCGAGCGAGCGCCCGCCCGCACACGGCCCAGTTGGCCATACCATCTCCATGATGGATCTGTTCCAACAAGATGCCTGCGGCCATGAGAACCTCTTCGATGGCCGCAGCGTGTGCCACAGCATCCACGGGATCAGAGTCTAGCGGTTCAACCAGAGCTCTGACGCATTTGTGGGCGAGCCCTGAGCGAACGAACGCATAGGCATCATCCAAACTCAGTAAGCCGGCTTCAATACCCACTCCGCGCTCCATCAGGTGCTCACATAGCTCCACAATCCCCACCTCGCCCTGGTTGGCCGTCACCAGGTCCGGCAACTCCGTCCAAGCCGCGATGAGCTGCAGGGGGCGTTCCGGGTCAGGCTCAATCCCAGCTGATGTGGTCAACGAGATAGGAACACCGGAACACACAGCGCGCACCGCTCGCAACGCGGCGGCGCAAGGCTCGCCCGCCAACGTCTCTCGCCCCGATGGATCGTACGCATGAAAATGCACAATCTGTGCGCCAGCCTCCACCGATGCATGCGCCTCTTTGGCGAGCTCCTCGGGGCTCCTCGGGATTCCGGAATGTTCGCTCGACGAACGTGAGCCGTTGAGCGCTACTGAGAGTAGAACAGACACCGGACGCTCTGGAGATGCCTATGGAAGGCACCGTCCTCCAGGAAGATGGCCAGGGCGCGCTGGAGGAGTGACGGACCGTAGAGGGTAGTTGCGCGTATTCTTTGAGTGAACTGACCGTGTAGGGTGCTGGGAGCTAGGTGGCATGATATTCTGGATATAGACCGGGGGGCACATGACTGTGCCCTCCCGTGGCGAGTGCGTTCGCATAGAAGGCGTCCACGGCTTCCCGACTCGGGCTGACAAAGGCAACGTGGGCATGTGAGGTAAGTGCGTTTGCTCACGAGGCCGGTATCCTGCTAGGAATCGGTTAACTGGCGGTCAGGAAGCGCTCTATCTCATCGAGATGCTCGCCGCGGTGCGCGCCGCGATTCAGGCTGATGGGGTTGCCAACTGCCTGAATCGCCCGCACCAGGTCGGAAGGAACTGCTTCGACCAGCCCATCCACCTCCCGCGCCGTGCTGCGGGCAAAGTGCGCCAGCTGGCGCGGCGGGATGAGAAGGTGGAACGCGTGGACGGCGTCGTTGAGCCAGTGAACATCCTCCGGCTCCTGGTCCGACGAGGAGGGATCCGCCTTGCCCGCCAACCAGCGACGGAGCAGGATGAGGGTGCGCTGATCCCAGAAAGCCACGTGGCCGAGGATGGTGGCGATGGTCCGTCCGTCACCCAGGGGGCGCCCTAACTCTTCATCAGTGAGGCGGGTGACGAGGGTCTCCAGACGCTCCCGTGTGTTCTGATTGTTGGCAAGGACTGATTGCTCTATAGCCATATCTTCCTCCATGATGGTGGGCATCAATCGTGCATCGTAGTGACGAGGTTTTCCTACGCGTGACAGTATAACAGAAAGGGGCACGCGCAACGACTGGCGAATTGTTTATTCCTTAATATGTACACCTTCGTGGCCAGGTGCAGACGCGAGGGTCTGGCTGGGTTGCGGAGCAGCCCGGTGTGGGGTCAAGCTATCGGGGATCGGCTTTAGCGCTACTGCTAGGTGCTGAGCCTTGGATAGCATGACCAAGGACGACAAGAAAAGCGCCCAGGCG
>JALZCF010000088.1 GCA_030863245.1 Chloroflexota bacterium | reverse complement strand
GCTGGACCCACTCGTCATCGCGTTGGAGGCCCTGTCCAGCACCTCCTCGTCGCGCCAGCGGAACGCGTGGCAGCAGTGGCTCATGGGCGGGCGCCGCGTGAAGCTGATGAACAAGGCCATGCCGCGTGGCGTCAAGTTTCCTTCGATCTACAGGATCGGGCATAACGCGCGCCAGATCGCCTACCTGCTCACCGGCATTAGCGCGCTTGCACGCCTCGCGAACTACAGCGGTCTCTGTGTCCTGGTCGACGAGGCGGAGAGCTACTCGCTGCTCCGCTCCCGCCAGCGTCCCAAGGCCAACCTGTTCTTCAAGGCGATGGTCTTCGCTGCCCTGCGTGGCCAGCAGTCGCGCATCACATCAGATGAGCTCCCCCAGCACCGCTACCGCGATTACCCTCCTGCTTACGATGAGGGGCAGAGTCTCTTCTTCATGTTCGCCGTCACCCACAGCGACAATCAACTCCCGCTTGACGCTTGGCTCCAGCCAGAGCAGATCATCCTGCTGGACCCCCATCACACGCCGCAGGAGATTGGGTACTTCCTGCAGCAGGTGCAAAACTTCCACGCCCAAGCTTATGATTACCAAGCGGGCGAACGGCAGGGGCAGATTCGTCGCGCGGCTGCGGAACTGCTAGCGCAGGGCCTGCGCAACGATCGTCTGAGCATTCGCGGCCTCGTTCGCCTCGCCGTCGAACTCTACGACCTCCTCTACCTCTACCCGGAATATGAGACCGCTCTTTTGCTCGACGAGCTGCGGACTCAAATGCGCTAACAGCAGGCAGGTATGTCTAACCCGCTTGATCTCAAAGCGCAGCTTCCTCATACCTGGGCGCCCTTTTTCGCGCGCCACGGCAACTTTACGGAGGTGCAGCAGCAGGCAATTCCGGCTATCCTCAGAGGGCAGAATGCCTTGGTCATGGCCGCGACGGCATCGGGGAAGACGGAGGCGGTCATGGCGCCACTTCTGGAGCGGTACCTCCTCCGGCGGAGACACGCCTCGGGGCTTCGCATCCTCTACATCTGTCCCACGCGTGCCCTCGTCCGTGATCTGTACCATCGGTTGGCGCCGCCGCTCCAGGCCCTGCGCGTCTCTGTCGCGATGAAAAGCGGCGACACGGGACCTATTTCCTCACGTCGCCCACCCGCCGTGCTCCTCACGACACCCGAATCCACCGATTCCCTTTTGACGCGAGTGCCCCGCTTTTTTGCAGTCCTGGATGCCGTCGTGCTCGACGAGATACACCTTTTCGACGAGAGCGTGCGCGGCGATCATATGCGTTGCCTGCTGCGACGCATCGAGCGTATTCGTGAGTACGGTCAGCAGAGCGACGGGGCAACGTTCTATACTCCCCTACAACGCGTCGCTCTCTCCGCAACTGTCCCCGATCCGGAGGGTATCGCCACTCGCTATCTTGCAGGTACGCCCCAACCTAGCATCGACGGAGTGGAGATTATCCGCGCTCCCGGCGGCCGTGCCATCCTGGCAAACATCGCGCCGATGCACGATCTCTTCGACCTGGCGCATGCTCTAGCAGAGCGGGCGGCACGCAAGACGCTGCTTTTCTGCAACACGCGTAACGAGGTAGAGCAGGTAGCCGCCTACCTGCGTCAGCACCTGCCCTACGAGGCACCTGTCTTCGTCCACTACTCCAACCTGGATCCGGCGCTACGCCGGCAGGTCGAGTCCGGTTTTGCCGAGGCAAGCGTGGCCCTCTGTGTGAGTAGCTCGACGCTGGAATTGGGCATAGACATCGGAACGGTTGACGACATCGTGCTGCTGGGGCCGCCGCCAACTGCCACCTCTTTCCTACAGCGCGTTGGCCGGGGTGCCCGCCGGCGCGACACAACCCCCGTCCTCTGTCTGGCCCGTACGCCTCTCGAGACTATCCGCTTCCAGGCCCTGCTCGACCTCTCCGAGCAGCCACTCGATCCCGGGTCCCAGAGGCAAGATTCCACCCCCGCCTTCCGCCCCTCTGTCCTGGTACAACAAGCCTTCAGCCTCCTCAAACAGAGTCCTACCGGTGGACTCCGTTTAGCGGATCTACGGCGCATTGCGCCGGACGAGATCGAGGATGAGACGTTGCACCACATTCTCCGCCACCTCAAGACAAATCATTATCTTAAAGCGGGGCGGCCGGGCGAGTGGCGTGCCGGACCGGCACTTGATGAGCTGGTGGACGCACACGAGATCTACAGCAACATCGGCGGCGAATTGTTGGGGGCGACCGTCGTCGATGCCTACAGTGGCCGTCCCATCGCGCGGGCGGATCGGCCGCGCAGGAAGGGGGAAACGTTGCTGATGGGTGGCCGCCCGGTTGAGGTGGCGTGGCGGTCGGGGTACCGCTTTGGGGTCAAGCAGGGGCTGGGGGAGGCTGACGAGATCCTACGCTTCCACACGCCTCCTTTCGCCGTCCCACTGGAAGTGACCCAGGCCATAGCCGCCCACCTCGCTCTTCGCCCGGGGCAAATGCCCTGCTTACAACTAGAGGAAGGAATCTGCCTCTTCCACTTTTGGGGTGATCTGTACGGAGAGTTGCTAGCAGCCCTCCTTCAGGCTCACTTCCCGCCTGGCGAGGACGAGCCCCATATCGAGCCATGGAATGAGCTATCTCTGATGGTACCTTTCGCGTTGGGCGAGTTGCCTGAATGGGATGGCACCCTAGCGGTCCAGGAACTCCACAGACTTGCGCCTTTTGTCGAGCCCTATCTCGAGCTGGGGCGCTTTCATCCCCTATTGCCGCCCGATCTTGCCACGGCAACCGTTGTGCGGTACTGCGATCTACCGCGCTTCGAGACGCTCTACCGCGCCGCCACCCTCTTCGCCCCGCCTGCCCCCCTCCGAGAGCGCCTGCGCTCGCTACTGTAATCTCAACACCCAACGTCCCACTCACTTCCATATCTTGACCACTTCTGGCAACCGTTGACATACCTCCAACGCCCTCCTATACTGAACTAAACGGGGTCCAGTGAGTCTCAGAACCCTCTACCGCTTGCTCAAAGCCAGCGCGATACTAGCTCGAGAGGTGGGAGGGCAGTGACGCATCCTGCGGGAAGAGCTAGACCGCTACCTGAGAGGTGTCCGAGTGTAGGATAGACAAAGGAGGACGTCATGGCCGATGAATATAAACTATCAGTCACCGAGCGGGAAAGAGAGCGAATCATCCAGGGCCTCAAAGCACTGTGGGACAAGACACAAGACCCAGCAGAAAAGCGCGGGATCCAGCATCTCATAGACCGCATCGAGATACAGGGAAAGGTAACCCGCCGGCGCCGGTGGCAGTTCCGGAGGTAGCAGATCCCCACTCTCGGGAAGTGGTGCCATTACGGCACCACTTGTCATGATCTGAGGACAGGATAGCATGAGCCAATCTCCCATCGTCGTGAGCGAGCAGCGCTCTGTTGAGTTCTATGAGGACGAAGTCATTGCCGTGCGCGCGGAGGAAGGTACCGTGTGGCTTCCTATCCGCCACATGTGTGACCTGTTGGAGGTGGACCGCACGGCACAGCTTCGGCGGATCCAGCGCGATCCTGTCTTGTCGAAGTACCTCACCACCGTGCCGGTCACCCTCCCAGATGGACGCACCTACGAGATGGACTGCCTCCCGCTCAAATACGTGCGGGCCTGGCTCTTTGGTATCAACGCGAGTCGCGTGAAGCAAGAGGTGCGCGACAAGTTGATCCGGTACCAGGAGGAGGTCATCGAGATCATCGACCGTGCCTTCACTCGCCCACCGGTCACCACTGATCTGAGCGAGGCAATGATGCAGGCCATGCACGACAACGCGATCCAGCAGGCACAGATCTGGCGAACCCTGCTGGAGGAGCAGCGACGGCTCCGCGCTACGGAGGAATTGGTCCAAGAGCATGACGACCATCTGATGGCGCACGACCGCATGCTGTGGCAGCACGAGCGGGCCCTGGCGGAGCTGCACGAACTCCAGCAGCGGCAGGCCGAAACGCTGGCGCGCCTCAACGACATCACACGCCTCCTACCGGTTCCCTCCGAGGCCATCTCCCCCTCTCAGAAAGCGGCCATCAAGGAACTGGTCGACGACATTGTCGCGGCCGCACAGGAGCGAGGGATCCGCCTGGGACAGGGTCGCAACGACTACCCCGCCGTCTGGGGCGCCTTCAAACAACGCTTCGACCTGGCCCGCTACGACGAGCTCACCGTCGCTCAGTACGAGGAGGCGGTGGGGTGGCTGAAGGGGTGGTTGGACCGGTTACGGTAACTCATCACGGATCCTCTTCGTGAGGGGTGAGGGCGGGTGTCTCACTTATTCCTGGTATCAGACACCCGCCCTTTATGTTAGCGACTCATAGATTGACCAGAACCGCTTAAGGCAAGTACGCTATTGGGTTGTACCTCACCCCCCATTCACGCACCTCGAAGTGCAAGTGGCTACCACTGCTCCAGCCCGTCGAGCCGACGTAGCCGATCACTTGCCCTACCTCTACCCACTTTCCTGCCTGGACCGCGAAGTCGGAGAGGTGGGCATAGTACGTCTCACGCCCATTGCCGTGAGTCACGATGAGGAGATTGCCGTAGCCTCGCTGCCAGCCCGCAAAGCGCACGGTGCCACTCGCAGCCGCCACAACAGGATCGCCGTGGTGGCCGTCGATGTCAAGCCCCACATGCCCGCGGTGCGACCACTGTGTGATCCGTCCGTGGAGCGGCCAGATCAGACCCGAGGGGGCCGCGGTGGTCGAAACCAACTGTACGGGCTCGGCCACAGCAGGAGCTGCTTGGCAGGCAGGTAGCTCTAAGGTCTGCCCCACACGTAGGGAGTCGGGATTGGGGATCGGGTTGAGCTGCAGCAGGGTTTGCAGTGCGGTGTTGTGCTGATAAGCAATGCCGCGTAGGGTATCACCACGTTGGACTGTGTAGTTGCATGCCGCTGCGGCTGGCCGGACTCCTATCCACAGAGCCAGCACAGCCAACACGAAGGGGATTCCGTTGAATATTCTCTTTAAGGTCAGACGATACATATTGTAATGGTTGCTCCACATTATCTCTTTCTCGGATGACCTGTGAGCACACGCAGGCACGATCGCACAGAGGAAGTGTGATGGAGTAGGATACTAGGGAGAAAAAGCGGGCACGTGCGCACAAAAAAGGGGGGGATGACTGGAGAGTACCGCGGCATTGCGGTACGGGGGGAATATGAAAACGCACGTATGCTCTACCCGGTACGGGAGGCGCGCGCCATAATATACAAAGGCATGGGAGCTGTCAAGCTAGGGATTTCAACGTGCGGATATGCATGGCCAACTCGCCGCGAATTGGAGATGCCACATTTTTGTGTGAAACTGTCCCAAGGTATTGATCTCACCGAGCGAGATATCTTGCATCTACTATCCACTACCCAAACGACCCTGGTAGCCGTCAGGGCCGTGCGGCGGAAGCGATTCTGGTTCGTGATTGCCCTTGGACTGCTCCTCATTGCGAGCACCTTAGGCAGGACGGCGTCTCCCGCAGCAGCCGCCGATCCCGTCGATGACGGCTACCGTGGCTTCCAGTTCCCACACGGTGCAGGTGGTGACAGTGCCCCAACCGGCGAGAAGCCGGAAAGCAAGGTGTGGTGGCACGATGGCGTCTGGTGGGGAAGCCTGTACCGTGAGGGGGACGATGCCTACTACATCTACAAGCTGGATTTGACGACCCAGGAGTGGCTCAAGACGGATACCCAGTTGGATGATCGCCTGGCCACGAAAGCGGATACGCTATGGGATGGCGAGCACCTCTATGTGCTCTCTCATCTCTATCCGGGCAGGGAGGCGGTGCCGCCGAGTAGCGATCCCGATGAATGGGGCCGCCTGTACCGCTATAGCTACCACGCGGGGTCTCAGAGCTACGGCCTGGACCCGGGCTTCCCCGCTACCGTGACGCGTGGCCCATCCGAGACGCTGGTGCTCGCCAAAGACTCGACCGGGACGCTGTGGGTAACGTACGTCCAGAAGGAGGGCGACAGTTACCAAGTCATGATCAATCACAGTGGCAATAGTGACAGCGACTGGGAAGCACCCTATCCCCTACCCGTTGGCACAGATGGAATCGTCAGCCGCGACGATACGGCATCGATTATCGCCTACAAGGATCACATTGGCGTGATGTGGAGCAGCCAACGCTCGGGGAATAAGATGTACTTCGCGGTGCATCAAGATGGCGACCCCACGACCACCTGGCAGAGCATCCTTGCCTACGACACCTCGGGTGACGACCACATCAACTTGAAGAGCCTGGAGAGCGACGGCAGCGGGAAAGTGTTCGCCGTCATCAAGACCTCCCGCTCCGCTGCCCTCATCGTGCTGCTGTCCTGCACAAATGGTGAATGTGGCTCCGCGACGAATTGGCGTGCCGACATCGTGAGCGATAGTACCCATTCCCCAACCCGCCCCATCCTGTTGCTGGATACCAGTAACGACGACCTGTACGTTTTTCTTCGCAACAAGGACGACAAGCGGCACGGGGGGATCTACTACAAGAGGACGGCGATGAACAGCATCCAGTTCGATAAGAGTGACATCGGCGTGCCTTTCATCCGTAGTCAAACAGCGACCGACATCAACAATCCGACCTCAACCAAGCAGAACCTGAATGCCAACATGGGCCTGGTTGTGCTCGCCAGTGATGAGGAGGAAAGGTACTACTTTCACAATTACCTGCCCCTCGGCAGTACACCCCCCACCTCGACTGCCACGCCGACTGCCACTCAGACACCCACCCATACCATGACGCCAACTGCAACTACCACGGCGACCCATACGGCGACCGCTACCAACACGCCAACCCTTGCGGGCACAGCCACCACGGCGCCATCCAGCACACCCACACTCACAGCCACTCAGACACCGCCCACTACCACGCCAACGGTGGCATCAACAGCTACGCGAGCTACCACAGCGACAGTGTCGCTATCGAGCACACCATCGCCGACGGTTACCACCTCTCCAACCATTACCCCAACCACCGATGCAGGCTCTAATACGAAAAGCCGCTATTTTTTGCCCATCGTGTTGGAGTAATACCGATTGCTACTTCAAGGGCCATGAATGGCTCGTAGTTCCCACTTCAGTGAGCGCCGTGGATCAACCCACTCAAGTAGGGCCTGCGAACCGCTCTGGGGCGTCTGGACGATGTCCGACATGGCTGATTTATGTAATGAAGGTTGAAAACGGCAAGGAGGAAGGATGAATTAGCGGATGGTGTGACCGCTGCTTCTGAGCCTTGCCAGTCGAGACAAACAGAAAATGGGACATCGGTCGACAAGCGCGATGTCGCAGATGGCTCATTTGGTGGATGCTGGGCGCGAAATGGGACATTTGAGACCGGGTAGGAGGTGTCCCAAATGTCTCATTTTCGGCAGGTTTTAGTCAGAAAATGGCCAAAATGGGACAGGGAGTGCATGTCTCAAATGTCCCACTTCGGGGATTTTTAGTCGAGAAATCGTAAAAGTGGGACATTTTCAGAGGGGCGGAGGTGGTGAAAACGTGCCGTTATTGTTTTCGACCACCTTCTACATGTCTCCGGTCTACGGT
>JALZCF010000030.1 GCA_030863245.1 Chloroflexota bacterium | reverse complement strand
GAGTACTACCGCTCCATGTTCAAAGGTAGTACGCTATCGTGGAATCTGCGTGATCAACATATGGCCGAGACGATAGATGAGCTAGTCGCGCATTTTGTGGATCAGGGTATCGAGCCGAAGGTTGCCGTCTGGGAGCACAACTCCCATCTGGGAGATGCACGATTCACGGAGAGCGGGCAACGCGGGCAATTGAACGTGGGCCAGCTGGTGCGTGAGCGATACGGAGACGAGGCGCGGCTCGTCGGCTTTAGTACCTACACTGGCACCGTCACGGCGGCCTCAAATTGGGACGAGCCTGCCCAGCGGAAGCGCGTCCGGCCAGGACTCCCAGATAGTTACGAGTCATTATTCCATCAGGTAGACGTGCCTGATTTCTTCCTGACGCTACGCGACGGGGGCGAGGTGGCGGAAGCCCTACGCCGCCCGCGGCTCCAACGGGCGATCGGCGTGATCTACCGTCCCGAGACCGAGCGCGTCAGCCACTACTTCTATGCCCAGCTGCCCGACCAGTTCGACGCCATGATCCATCTCGATGAGACGCGCGCCGTCGAGCCGCTGGAGCGCGTGCCCGAGTGGGAAGCCTTCGAGGAGACGCCGGAGACTTATCCCTTTGGTCTCTAACACGCACCATCATGCGGAGTGGGATGTCGTGCTGGTACGGCTGCCCGAAAGCAAGAGCAACAGGAGACACCATGACACAGAACGTTGAACTCAAACGCGCGGAGGCGCAACACGTGATAGCGATGCGCGACATCCTCTCCGATTATAGGGATGTGGAGACCCTCTTCGACGAGGTAGAGTCCTTTCTCGCCGGGCAAGGCATCGAAGCGGCCGGGCCACGAATCATCCTCTTCTATGACACGCTAGAGGACAGAGATATCGAGGCCTCAGCCGCTATACCGATCGCCGAACCATTGCCTGAGCGACCGCCCGTTGATGAACCACTCATGCTCGATACGCTTCCCGCCGCCGATACGTTAGCCTGCCTCCGGCATGAGGGCGGCTATGATACGCTCGGTGAGAGCTATGATGTATTACGTGAATGGGCTGCAGAACACGGCTATTGGGAGGTTGGGCCGCGGCGTGTAGTGGAGCGGGATGGTAAGATGGAGATGCAACTTCCAGTTGAGAAACGGTAGAGAAAGGTCAATTGATGAACGAAAATCAAAAAGCTATCCTCGAAACCATTCACTCTCATGCATCGACGACCAAGCCCTACACCACGTCCCAGACCCTTGCAGAAAGCCTCGGGTGGACTTTAGAAGCAGTGGAAGAGCAGCTAGAGATGATGGAGACAAATGGCCTGGTACGCCTTGCGAGAACAGAGGAAGCCGGGCAATGGGAGGCACGACTTACGCCTCAGGGGCGACGGCAGATCGGTGAGCCAGATTTCCCAACGGACGACAGCGAAGGCACCGCGGCTCGAAAAGAAAAGGGGCACGCAGGCGCCGTCGACAAGGCACAGATCGCAGCGGTGGAAGCTGTTACTGCCAACGTGCAAACACTCGATCAGGAAGGCGAGCAGATGATTGGGGAGGCACTCTCTCAAATGGCGAGTGCCATTACAGCCAGTGATGACCTTCCAGAAGAGCAGCGTGCGGAGCTTTTGGAGGTGACGGAGACACTAAGTGGCTACGCCGTCGCGCGAGCCCGGGGAGAGAAGCAGGAGCGAGACGTGATCATCCCCCTTCTCACTCGCCTCCGCGACGGCATGATGCGCGCTAGTCCTCTGGCAAAGAACTGGGCCACCTGGGAACCAATAGTGACGGAGTACTTCGAGGTGTAAGAGACGGAAGATCCTACTGATAGATTATCAGATTGGGCGTGATGTTCATGTAGGCCACGTCAGGATGCATGTCGATACCCAACACCTCACGCTCGGTGAGTAGCGGCTCGTCCCACCGATAGAAGAGTTTGAAGCCGGTGAACTTTATATTGTCGTTCATAAAGCTGTTATACTTGCTGATCTTTCCCCAGGGACCGCCCCAGCCATCGGCGGTGAACGTGAGATCGATCTTGTAGTGCCGGTCGATGTCCCCCTTCTCACCGACGATCATAGGATCCTGGAATTGGTGGACGATCAGGATGCGACGTCCCATGATACCCTGCTCCTTCATGTAGGAGCGCATCGCTCGCTGAACGGCGTTGATCTCCTCGACTGTTACGAAGCCAATCGGGAGGCCCGGGCGCTCCTGTCCGGGGTGACTCATCGCGAACTCTGGATCCATCGCAAGGTGGACATTATCGTATTCCAGCCAGCGGAAGCCACGAGATACCGCGTCCACCGGCTCCAGTGAACCAATCTGGATGTCGAGAATCACGCTCCATCCCTCGCGCTGGGCTGCCTCGATATACCCCAGCACCACCTCATCTTCCAAGAAGTTCAGGTAGCTTCCGTCCTCTCCCGGCGCTTTGGTCGCCATCCCGTAGACGAGATGGAAGGTAGGCATCACACCTAACTCGGGACCGTTTGCCTCGTCATAGGCAGCCGCCTGCGCCCGCAGGCGAGGCGTCAACCCCTCGATGCTGTACTCGCCAAGAATACCCATGATGTGGACAGTCGGACGACCGTAGTAGGTTACCCAGGTGGTCTTGTAGAAAGGTGAGTTAAACCCTGCGCGGCGGGCAGTTCTCGTCATCCGGCCGGGCAAGTCATCGCGAGGCATGTCCATGGCCTCGGGTGCGAAAGCATGTGAGAGCTGCGCGAGGTCAGGAAGGGAGCCATCACTCCCAGGAATAATGATCTGCTGGCCTACGCGGATCACGGCGTCACCCGTAATCGCGTTGACTTTCATAAGTGTTGCCATGTCGACGCCGAAGCGCCTCGCAATTCCCGAAAGCGTATCACTCGCCTCGACGACATACACCGTCGGCTCCCGCTCCCCCTCCTCTTCTTCTTCCGTGGCTTGGGGTGCCACCATCATCCCCTGCGGAAGCGGCGCGAGTCGGACGCGTGCTGGAAGCTGAATGTCATCAGACTCGACTGGCGGTGCCGCGCTGGCGGGCAGACGGAACGACAGGGCAAGCACCACCAGAGTACTTACGACGAGAAGGAATCGCATCGGTTTCATCAAGCTCTTACTATCCTCACAGAGAGCGTCTTAAACCGCGATACTCTACACCGAAATCGGATATTCGTCGAAAAGCACGGAACTGCGCTTGCCAACCTTACCGCGGCACAATTTTCATAGAAGAAATGGCCAGTTTAACTCCTCGTCATGAGAGGAGATGGGCGAGGAGGTCAAAGTCTACATCGTGCCCAACCAAGGCGCGACAGCGACCGAGGATGAGATCATCGCCTGGTGCCAGGAGAACATGGCCGCCTACAAGTACCCGTGGATCGTGGAGTTCCGTGAGTCCTTGCCCATGACGGCGACGGGCAAGATCCTCAAGCGCGAGCTGCGGTAAAGGGGTGTTACATGTTACATGTAACATGCAATATGCAACATGCAACAACTCCGCTTTACGGCGACTCCGGCGTGGGTGACGGCCGGGTGCTCACATC
>JALZCF010000678.1 GCA_030863245.1 Chloroflexota bacterium | reverse complement strand
GGTCAAAGAGGAGTTCACGTTCCACATTGACCACCCTCCCAATCGCGTTCGTCGCATGTTGGAGGAGGCTGCGCTAGCAACCCCTGGCGTGCTCCGGGACCCCGCGCCTGACTCGCGCACCGTTGCCTACGATGGTATCTCGGTCCGCTACGCCTTGTTCTTCTGGATTGAGGAGTATGGTCCTGTCGCCCGCATCCGCAACCGCTTCATGACACGTGTCTACTACCATGCCAAACGACACGGGCTGAAGTGGCCTACGCCGCAGCGCGAACTGCTCCACTACGAGGGGCCGGTGGTCGAGGCTGCGCGCACGGTAAGTGCCGACGGATGTGCCGAGAAGTTGAAGGCGCTGCCGGCCTTTGCGGTCTTGCCAGACGAGTCCATCGAGGCCCTAGCACACGCCGCCTCCCTACTCCATTATGGTGAGGACGAGTGGATAATGCGTGTGGGCGAGAAGGAGCAGGGCCTTCACGTGCTCACGGAGGGAGAAGTGGCGATTGCTATCGAGGACACAGAGGGCAACGAACAGGAGATTACCCACTTGGGCAAGGGGGACGTCTTTGGCGAGACGGGGCTGTTTAGCCGGCCAATTAGCGTCGTCAACGCGACCGCGCTCACGGATGTCGAGCTACTCCTCATCCCCCACCGCGCCATGAACGATATCATCAGCAAGCAACCCCGCTTCGCCGCCGAGATGAGCACCCTGATCGAGGAGCGCAAGAAGCTCATTCGCCGTGCCCAACCAGAGGACCTCCCCCCAACACCCGTGCCATCGGTGGACGGAAAGGCTGCATAGGACTGGAGCCTAGAGACTGGAGAGTGGAGATTGCGGAATGCGGAATGCGGAGTGCGGAGTGGATACTGAGGAGTAGTGGATAGCGAGGCCCTACCTACCATCTACCACCTACTAGTCCTTCCATTGATCACTGCCGTTCCCCAACCTCTACGATCACGGCGGTCATATCGTCTTGGGTCGCACGAAGGTTAAAGGGCTTGTAGGGATCAGTGGGGTCGTGGGAACGGGGCAGAAGGCTGCGCTGTTGGGCCAGTTCTACCACGACTGTCGCGGGATCCTCAGGGTAGGCGAGGAGGTCCTGCAACTCGTCGACGCTCATGTTGGAGTGAGCACCGTCGCTCAACAGTGCGAGCCGGTCGCCGGGCGCAAGTTTGATGACGCTCCAGCCGCTCTCCGGGCACTCTGCTTCGACGCCTAGCGCGCCGAAAATGTTGCGATCGAAGAAGTAGCGCATCACCTGCTGGTCGAACCCTTCCGGCACGTTGACGCCGTCGAAATGGTCGATCATCTCGTTGACGGCAGCCGCATCCTCCTCGCTGATCAGGCCGGAGCTACGCTCCCACATGAGAAGATCCTGGTCTTCGGTCAATTGGATCAGCCCCAACTGCTCCTTCAGCACGTATCCTCGAGTATCGCCATGCTGCGCCAGGAGGGCCCGTTGGCCACCGTCACACAGGGCCACCAGGGTAAGCGCCACACCCACTGTAAGCTCGTCAAGCGATTTCCCCTCCGGATTCTCGCTCTCCGGTATCTCGCCTGACCAATTCAACTGCTCCCAGATTCCCCTGTTGACGGCCTCGACGGCCACGCGCAGCCGTACCCGCGCGTCCTCCAGCGGAACATTCTCCTCCCAGCGGTCGAGATGCTCCGCCAGAAGTTGTGCCGCGAGGCTCGAGGCGTGCTCCCCCCCCACTTCCCCATCCGCCGTCCTCCGCCGGTAGCCGCCCATACCGTCAATCACCGCGGCCGCTCGCTCGCTGGCGGCCACCCAGTAGCTGTCCTCATTTCGGTCGGGATGGGTTGGGCTGGCGGATGTTGCGACCCAGGTGTTGAGCCATTTCATGGTGGAACCATGCTCCGTTTGCGTGCGTAATGAGTGTTGCATGTTGCATGTTGCATGTTGCGTAGTGCGTAGTGCGTGAACTTTAAGAGTACGGGGTAGGTATGGCGGTTACATTGGTAGGCCACGTAACATTACGACGTATCCCTTTTGGACGCAACATGACGAGTTTCACGTGTGCGGCACTGTCGTTTGTTGACTTGCCGCGGGGTAAGCGATATTCTGATAGGTACGATAAGCATAGCTGAAAGTGGGAGGGAGGCAACCATGGCCGAATTCACGACGTGTCCAACGTGTGGCGCCACGGACCAGGAGGTCGGAAAGTATTGCGAGCAATGCGGGGGACTGATTGAGGCCACGACGGTTGATGCGGTGCCGGACACCGCGGATGTGGATACGCCGAGCAGCGCAACGCCAACGGCCGCTGACGCCACGCCGGGCGCAGCCGGGCTGGCGCGCTTTGTGCGAGTGGAGAATGGGGTGTTAAAGGAAGATCAGGCTTTTGCGGTGCCCGTGGGGGCGCAACTGCTGGTGGGACGCACCGACCCGGCCACTGGTGTCTTCCCCGAGGTGGATGTCACGGCCTGGTCGGAGCGCGTGCCGACCTCGGATGGCCCGCTCTACACGATACATCGAAAGCAATGTTACATCTCGCGCGATCAGGAGGGCCGCGTCTGGATCCGCGATTATCCGGATTACGTAGGCGATACCATGGTCGCGCCGGCGGGCACGAGCCAGTTTCAGACGATTCCTGCCCTACACGAGACGCGTGTACCTGACGACCAGGGAGCCATCGCTCTGGAGGCCGGGGATCGCGTTCTGATGGGCCAGGGAGCAGGTCTCCTCATCTTCGAGCTGGTCGAGGAATGATGGAGAGCACACTCAGGAAGAATCTGTTCAAGGAAGCGACTCGGGTGCAGGCCGAAAAGCACGGCCCGCTGGCGACCGCGCTGTTGGTGGGCGTGGTGACCTTGTTGACGATTGCAACCTCCCCTTGGTTGGTGCCGCTCTGGCTGCTCGGCGCCACGGCAGGCGGAGTGGGGTTGGGCCTCAGTGGGGCACGGGCGCTGTTAAACGACGATGAAGCCGTGGAGGAACTCGCGCGTCGTACCGTCCTGCGCTACCACGTCCCGCGCGAGGTGCCGCCTGAGTTACTCCCCTATGTAGAGCAGGCGGTGCAATCAGCCATCGATATTATTGTGCGTGTGGAGCAGGCGCGCGGCGAGGCGGTCTACGGAGCGCTGAGCGATGTGGTGGATACGGTGGGGTTCCTGCTCGACAAGCTCTGCGTGATGAGTGAGCGGATCGTCACGACTGAACGCCTGTTCGAGACCCTCCAGCAGCAGGTGCAACAGTTGCCGGGCAGCCGGCTTCAGGGGGCCACGGCACGCGATTTCGAGCGCAACCTGCACCAGCTCCAACAAAGTATTGACGCGGCGCGGGAGCAGATCGTGGATACGGTGGCCTCGCTCCAGCAGGTGAGCGTGCAGACCCTCATGGTCCAGGCCCACGACGCAGCCCTCGTGGATGATACGACGGGCTCTTTGCGGCGTCTGGCCGCCGAGCAAGCCGATGAGCTCCAGGTCCGCATTGCGGCGATGGAGGAGGTCGCACGCAGCACCCAGTCGGCCACGCAGCGATTGTTAGGTGGCTAAGGCAAGGCTCTGCCTCACTCACCTAGTAGTCGCCGCCGTAGAAATGGATCGTCCCACACCCAATCGACGAGACGAGCGAGGCCCTGCGACGTCACACGCCGTGTCAGCTGACCCGCCACCATGATCCCTCCCACGACGGCTATCATGCCAAGTAGTGGGTTGCTCCCGACCAAGAAAAATCCCCCTAGGGTGCTGACAATCCCCACCACGTCCCGTGCTGTAGTTGCTGGCTCGTCCCAGGCCGTGCTCAATGGTGCCTGTCGTACCGTCTGAGGGGCTGCGGGGGAGGAGCGCTGCGGTAACGAGGCTGGTTTTGCCACAGGCGGTGCAGGACGCCTTTGTAGGTTCTCATTGTCCCGCGCAGGTGGCGGTGCCGGGCGTTGCCCCTTATTGTTTCCCGCGCTGCTCGTCCGTGCTCCCTGTTGAAAGGGGCGGTCCGGTGCTGGTCGCGTGGGCTGAAGCTCAGGTAGCTTCGCCCCGCACTCGCGGCAATACCGGCCGGTGTGGGTGGCCAACACACCGCATGTGTCGCAGTAACGCGTGGGAATCAAAGCCGTGCCACATTCGCGGCAGTAGCCATCGCCGCGATCCTGGACGGTCTCGCAGGCAGGGCAAACATGGGTAGGAGTCATGGGTAGAGCGCCTCGCGACGGCGACGCAGGCCCCAGAAACCGAGGAGCGCCAGGCCCGTGAAAAGCAGGGAGAGCCAGCGATTCGCGGCCATCGTCCACACCACCGCCCGATAGATACCCTCGAAGGTGTCCCGCGCAATCTGGCGCACCTGCTCGGATGCGTCCAATGCCCGCGCGTAGGCAACCTCACTGGCCTCCAATACGTCACGCGGCACGCTGCCGGCTGCCACCCCCTCCCTTAGTTCGACATTAGCGGCGCGGAACTCTTGCACCGCAACTCGCAGCTCCTCCAGCGCCACTGCTTCGCCCTCGAACTGGTTGGTGGAGGCGCTGGCCAGCAACGGGGCACGAGGCAAGCCGTAGGTTTGCTGGCCCTCAAACGCCGCCGCTACCTTGTCAGCGCGCAGCTCCGAGCCCTCGATAAAAGCAGTATCGGTACAGGCACGGTCCCCGCACAACTGCTGCTCGAGCAGGAAGAGGTACTCGTCGGCGTCGCTGAGGAAGCGTTCCGAGCGGGCGGGATCGAAGACCGCCATGCTCTCCAGGGCGTCGGCCTGGGTCAGGAGGGCCTCGACCGACTGGATGCCTGATATCGTGTCGTACGCCTGGCGGACCAGCACCTCGACGTCGTCCGCTGCTCGTATGAGGGTGATATTGAACCAGCCAAAGAGTAGCAGGCCGACCACCGAGGCAACGACCAACTCCCAGGTCCACGCATAGCGGAGCCAGTAGCGAGTGGCCAGGAAAGCCAGGACGAGTAGCCCCACCGCCGTGGCGCCCAGGTAAAAGAGGGTCTGCTGCCACCGATTAATCTCGGCGCTCGTGATGGCGTAGGCCTCTTCCATACGCTCTAGCTTGACGCTTTCGAGCCCATTCAATGCGGGCAGAAGCTCTCTTACCAGAATCTGGTGCCCCTCCAGGAACGCGTCCTGGGCGGCTTCCTGCTCTCCTACCTCGACGAACGCGTGCATCGCGTCCACCCGGCCACGGTATCGCAGGGTGGCGCTATCCGCGGCCTCGAACACGGCGAACTCGCCGAACTGCGCGTCGCTCCGGTTCTGCCAGATCTCGCGCAGGGCCTCCTGATACTCCCGCCACTGGATATCGCCCCGACGTGCCTCCTCGGCCGCCTCGTCTGGGTTGTCAAGCCGGGAGAGGAAGGTGGCGACTGCACTGTGAGATGCCAGCACGGCCTCGCGGGCTTCCTGCGCGGCATCCGCTGAGCGGGCGCTGTCCGTGACAATCGCCTGGTAGCGCTGCACCGTAGTCTGTACGGCCAGAAAACTGATGACGGTCGTTATCACCCCAGTGAGCGCCATCGCCAACAGCAGGAATCGCAAGAAGGCCCTCGCCCGGCGCACCGTAACGCCGTAACCTGCGCGCCCCGCAGACGGCCCGGACCTCTGTGTTATTACACCCGTTGCCATGATACCTTCCTTCTATGAGAGGCGAACTTGTGAGGAGCTGTTGCATGGTGCATGTTGCATGGTACGTGACTTACGATTGCGGTCGTTACGCTCCCCGCTCCCCGGACTTCGCACTTATGAGAGCTTGCCCGTTTTCACGAGCCGTCCTGTCTGGCCGGAGAGGAGCTTGGCGGTTTTCACCTCGGTGGAGCCTGCTCTGGCTTGGAGGCGACCGGTTGTGGGGTCGAAGAGGGCGCGGAGCTGGCCGGTGGCGAGGGAGCCGGTTTCTTCAGCGGCTTGGAGCGCGGCGGATAGACGTGCGGTGGCGAGGTTGATGTCCCCGGCCTCCAGCGCGGCGAATCCTTCCTCCTGCAGCTGCATGACCTCCTCCTCACCTCGATAACGCGCCACCACCGGATCGCGCGGGGCAATCTCCCGCGCGTCGGTCACCCACCTCACGAAAGCATTGGAGGAGGGGGGCAGTTCTTCGG
>JALZCF010000662.1 GCA_030863245.1 Chloroflexota bacterium | reverse complement strand
TCAAACTCCTCCTCGAAGGTCGCGCGATCGAAGATACCTGCCTCTCCAACCACCCGTACGGTGGCTCCAGTCTGCACCACATCGCGCGCAAAGCCTTGCGGGTCCTCGGTGAAGATCAAGACCTCCTGATCCTCCTCCCCCAGCGCGAAGGCGCGACGACCGAAGGTAGCACCCACCGTATCGATGAGCGTGACTTCCTCGTCCTCGAATTGTTCGGGGTTCTCGACGAGCTCGCTCAGCGGCGTCCCGTCCGCTTCTTCAGCGCCTGCCTCTTCCTCCTCTGTTACGGCGAAGATATCTTCTTCCTGCTCACCTTGGGCATATGCAACTCCTGTGAAGCCTTGTACTGCTAGGCCCACCAGTAGTAGGAGGCCCAAGCAGGCACCCAACAGCCGTATCATCTTCTTCGTCATCAGCGATCTCTCCTTTCAAAGATTAAATGGGTTTACATGCACGACCTAGGGGAGCAAGCTTTATGCCTTCTTCCATGCCATACTACAGAAACAGCATCGTCATGTTCATAATCTTCGGCTGAGCCACGCCTTCCACAAGAGCCCCAATTCCCTCACTAACCGAAATAACTACAATCCGTATCCGCCACAGAAGTCCCCATCCTCAACAGGATTTAGCCAGCAAAGCCACATATATAGATGATACACACCAACCGCCAATTACTAACCACTGATCGCTGATCACAAGGAGACAGTACGTGAAGAAAGAATCTTTCTGGTTTGCATGCCTGGTTACCATCATCCTTCTCGTCGCCATCGCAGGCGCGTATCCATTGTTGACCTCAAGGCTAGCACAGGAGGCTACTACCCTAGCCGTGGACGGAACAGCGGTAGCGGAGACACAGGACATTGTCAACCAACAGGAACCCGTTAGTACGCTAGGAGCCCTGGAAGAGAGGATTCAGGAGATCTACGACGAGGTCAACCCCTCGCTAGTCAAGATTGAGGCCTTTGGGCCCGCAACAGCAGACCCGATCGTCCGAGAAGTCGGATCTGGCTTTGTATGGGATGAGGAAGGCCACGTCGTCACAAGTTTCCAGCTCGTTGGGCAGGTTGCTGCAATATGGCTCACCTTTACGGATGGGACCGTGGCGCGCGCCGAAATCATCGGGGTCGATCCGGAGAGCGACCTGGCGGTCCTGGAGGCCCAGGTCGCGGAGGAAGAAGTGCCGGAGCCGCTCTCAGTTGCCGATCCGGCAACGCTAAGGATAGGGCAAGTCGCGCTAGCCCTCGGCCATGCTAGCGGACAAACAGGGAACATGACGATGGGGCTCATCAGCGGGCTGGGAGTTCCTGACCCTGAAAGGGACGATCTCGTGGGTTCCACCCTCTACCTGCCGGATCTGATCCACACAGACGCCACGCTCTACCCTGAAAGTGCAGGTGGGGTGCTGCTGAACGAGCAGGGCGAGTTGATCGGCCTGCTGACAGATGCCCTGGTAGACAGATCCCAAGCGGCGGACGTCGCGTTCGCCATTCCCTCTCGGATTGTGGGGCAGGTCGTGCCCCTCCTGATCGAGGAGGGCGAGTTTGAGCATCCTTTCCTCGGTGCCAGTGGCCTACCCATGACTCCTGTTATAGCTGACGCCATGGGGCTTGAACCTACGCAGCGGGGTGCCCTGATCGTCGAGGTGGTGCCTGGCAGCCCGGCGGACGAACTGGGTCTACAGGGCAGCACGCGCGTGGCGACGATCGAGGGCCGACCCGTTCGCATCGGCGGCGATGTGATCGTGGCCGTCGACGGAGAGCCGGTCAACACCTTTGTCGATCTGCTCGGTTACCTGGCGCGCAACACCGAGGTGGGTGACATCGTCGCCATCACGGTGCTGCGGGATGGCGAGGAATTGACGGGCCGAGTCGCCTTGGCGCCATGGCCTCCGGGCTTACAACGCGCGCTGGCCGACGAGGAGGTGTTGGAGAGACCAGGGCTGGGAATCGTCGGCTTGACGGTCACGCCGGAGATCGCCCGCGTGATGGATCTCGCCGAGGGCCAGGAAGGCGTCTTGGTAGAACAGGTGGAAGCTGGCACTCCCGCAGACGTGGCAGGTCTCCGGGGTGGTTTCAGGCCGGTGATGATCGACGGGGAACGTGTGTTGGTTGGCGGGGATGTGATCGTCGGCTTCAACGACCGGGAGGTCACAGGCCTGAGGGATCTGCAGCGTCTGCTCCAGGAGGTTGAACGCGGTGAAGAAGTGACAGTCACGGTCGTTCGCGAGGGGGAAGCAATCACTCTTCCTGTGACCTTCGGCGAGGTTGAACCCTTGACTGAAGAGGAAGAGCCCGAGGTAGACGAGGAGGCCGACGTAGAAGCAGGGGCCGAAGTAGAAGAACCGATCGAGGATATCGTACCGGTCATAGAGCAAGAGGCAACGCTATTCCGTCCCTTTGCCTCACCGGAGTACGGCATGCAGGCTTTTATGTGGTGGCGGCCCGAGGTAGCGGACCGCGACCTGAACCTCCTAGTGGAGGCGGGCTTCAATTGGGTCAAGCAGGATTTTGCATGGCGCGAGATCGAGGGTGCTGGGAAGGGTATCTTCGATTGGAGCCGGACCGATACTATCGTGGAGATGGCGGAGGAGAAAGGGGTGAACCTGTTAGCCCGGGTGGACCGGCAGCCAGCTTGGGCGACGGACGGCCGCTGTGCTGAGGGCGTAGAGATGGGGCCTCCGGACGATCTGGAGGATTACGCCGACTTCTTGACGGCGCTTGTCACCCGCTATGAGGGCCAGATCGACGCCTACGCCATCTGGAATGAACCCAACCTGGCGCGTGAGTGGTGCGGTGACCCGCCGGACCCGGAGGAGTATGCAGCACTACTGAACGTGGCGTACGAAGCAATCAAGGCAGTCGATCCGGATGCTATCGTCATCAGCGCCGGTCTTTCTCCAACGGGGGGCCCGATGCCTATCGCGATGGAGGACACCGAATTCCTCACGGGCCTCTATGAAGCTGCCGGAGGCACACTGGAGGGATACGCCGATGTGGTGGGCGTACATGCACCCGGCTTCAGAGCGCCGCCAGAGGTCAGTCCAGCCGAGGTGGAGGCCAGCCCTGAGCTCTATGGCGAGGGACGTTACTTCACCTTCCGCCGCGTGGAGGATCTGCGCGAGATCATGGTGGAATACGGGGACGACGAGCGGCAGATGGCAATCCTGGAGATGGGATGGACCACGGATCCCCGCCCCGAGTCCCCCTACAACTGGCACGCTGTGACGGAAGAGCAGAAGGCAGAATACCTCGTGCGCGCCTTTGCCTACGCCGAGGAGAATTGGTCCCCGTGGATGGGGCTGATGACCGTCATCTACCTCTGTAACTACGATTGGACCTCTGAGGACGAGCAATACTACTGGTGTATCACCAACCCGGAGTATCCCAATACCATCACCTATCCGGCCTACGAGTTCCTACAGGCAATGCCGAAAAACTTGGATGAAGGATGAGGACGGAAGGGGTGAGGGGGTGTGAGGGTGTAACGGTGTGGGGGTGTAACGGCTGCGGAGTGAGAGGGTGGGGGCAGTGGGGGCGATGTGTGAATTG
>JALZCF010000077.1 GCA_030863245.1 Chloroflexota bacterium | reverse complement strand
CTTTAGCGCCACCTCTAAGTTCTCGGCTATGTAGAGCTCTTCCCCGCCGCGCTTTAGCACCACGCTCCCATCTTCACGCTAGTCATAGCTCCATTCGTGCTTGCTCCCTGGCGGCGGGTTGGTGTCTTTCAACTGTTTCTTACTCATGATGCACCTTATCGGGAATCGCTGCCGGCATGCTATTGCTGAAGTAATTCCACACCCGCGTGTATTCTTCTACTTCCTCAGGTGTAGCCGGGCGAATCTCTACCACTTCCTCTGCCACGCTCTGCGCGTCGATCTCAACACGCGCTGCCAGCGCGATGGCTTCCGGTAGGGACCAGGCAAAGTACTGGTTAAGGTGGAGGTGGTTGGGGTCCGCTGTAGCGATCGTGCGATTGATGGTTTCGACCACAAACGGGTGCTCTCGCAGCTCCAGACGCTGCCAGGCGATATCAGCGGGGGTGTGCTCAAAGTGGTAAATAGCGCAGCCAATATCGATCGTCCAACCGCTTGATAGATCATGACTCATTGTTGTCCCCCTTTCTCGTGAGGCGTGCTGCTATGGCTCCCGCACGAGAGGGACGGCGCCGACACCATATCGCCGTCAAACTGGACGTAGTTGCTCGTGGCGAAAGCACCCGTATCTGTACACGGACCTTTAAGGTCGTGCCAATCTCCTCGCAGTCGCCATGCCTCGTGATGAGAATCCTTGTCAGCCTGGTCTACCAGGATGGTCAGTGCCAGCCAAGCGTCCCCGCATGCGGGGCGCGCTGTCAACTGACCCTGGTTGCGCTGGGCTAACCTCCCTGCTTCACGGCAGGGCAGCCACCAGCTGCCGGAACTCCTCCTCAGCGAAGGCACGCAGCGTCTCGGTGGTGACATTGCCCTGCGAGGCTAGGGTGAGGGCGAACCGGGCGGCGGTCACATCGTCGGGCGCGTCGAAGAGGGAGACCAAGTCATACTGGCCCATCACCACATAAACTGCCCGGACCTCCACGCCCAGCTGCTGAGCCGCCTGCCTGCCGGCGTCAATCCGGTTGGGGCTCTCTTTGATCTGTTGGATGCCCTGTGACGTTTAGCGATGCAGACCGATATAAGCGGGCATAGCACAACCTCCTTGAGTAAATAGATACGCGAGTGCCAGTCATGGCTCCGCACAAGGCCAAACAGGGTGAGGCGACCTTGGGGCAAGCACCGCCGAGGGAGGACGAAGCAGGAACTGGCAGGACGATGGGCGGTGCGCAGCGACGCAGGGTGTGACGAAGACGAGCTAGCCTACCCCCTTCTTCCAGTATACACCCCCTGTCAATCAGTTATCGTCAACCTCGCATTCATATCGTAACTGAGATCGGTTCATCTGCTAGGCGATCCGCTGCTGAGTTGCCGGAGCCATTTCCCGACCTGCTCGTTTTCGGGGTTTAGGGTGAGCGCCCGGCATAGGCTGTCGACGGCTAGCTCCTTCTCTCCTTGGACCATGTATGCCCAGCCCAGCATCTCATACGCCTCAGAAGCCTCAGGCTGGAGCGTCACCCACAGCTTCAAGAGTGGCATTACCGCGTCGGCTCTATGAACCTCGATTGCGCCCCACGTGGCATCGAGAAAGTGGAGGGGGTGGGTATCGTAGAGATCCGGCTGGATGACCTGGAGGCGCTGGTATTGATTGATGGCTGCTTCCGGGCCTTCAGCCGCCAGTGTGGAAGCGATGGGTACGGTGATGGGCGGCTTCGGCACCTGCGGCTCTACTCCCAGCAGTACATCCAGGGCTGCATCGGTAAGGCTGCCGATTGGCGCGCTGTTGGAGTTGGCAAGCACCACCACAGCAGCGTCCTCTTCGGGAACCATGACCAATTCCGAGCGGAATCCAGGGTCACCGCCGCCGTGGTGAATCACGCGGCGCCCGCGGTAGGTGCCGAAGTACCAGCTCAACCCGACCGCTTCCCCCCAGATCTCCTCGCCTGTCTGCACGTATGATTGCCAGAGCAGGTTGTAGCTCTCCGGCTGCAAGATTTGTTTGCCCTTGAAGCTCCCACGGTTCAGGTTGGCTATCGCCCAATGGCTCATCTCCTGAACACTGGAATGGAGCGTCGAGCTCGGCGCATGCGCCCGGTGATAAGGATAGGCGCCTGCCAGAACCATCAGGGGTACGCCAAAGTGTGGCGTGACCGCAAGGTCAGGCGAGACCTCGCGGCGCAGAAAGGTGCTGTCGTGCATCTCCAGCGGATCGAGGATGTGCGCCTTGACGTAGGCTTCAAACGATTGGCCCGACACCTTTGCAATCACATCCCCCAAGACCTCGAAAGCGACGTTGCTGTAGGCGTACTTCTCGCCGGGGGCGGCAATCAACTCCTCGTTGGCCAGGCTGCGGACGTATCGTTCCAGCGCCTCCTCATCATCCTCTGGCTCATACCAATGATAATCGTCGGCGTCGGGCATCCCGGCGGTATGGCTCAGCATCTGCTGGACAGTGATTTCTCTGTAACGCGGGTCCTTCAACCTGAAGTATGGAAGGTAGGTGACGACGGGCGCATCCAGCGCCATCTTCCCCTGCTCGACCAATTGCATGATGGCAGTGGCCACGAACGGCTTGGAGACTGACGCCATGTGGAAGAGCGAGCGTGGCGTTACAGGCTCCCCGGTGTCGAGGTTCCGAACGCCAAACCCTTGCGCGTAAACAAGTTCGCTGCTGCTGACGATACCAATTGCCAGGCCCGCGAGACCGAAGGATTCGAGCACGTGCTGCACGAATGGCTGCAACTTCGCTTCAATAGTCGCCTTCAAATCCTGGTTGCCCTGCTCGGTATCCATAGGTGCGTATCCTTGTTCATCTCGGCGTGGTTCCATTGTACCACACAGTACCCTCTCCTTTCTGACTGGCGGTAGGCACTATCGGCCACGCAGCCCCCCACGAGTTGGGAGGTCGTGAGGGAGCATAGCTCGCTGGGACATTCGAGGATCGTTTGGCCACAGGCCACGAAGCGCATGTACGCGACCCGTTAGCGCACTGACCAATTGGCAAATCTTTGCGCACACCCGTAGGCTTCGTCGGAGCAGATCGAACTGGATGACTCCCTAACTGGACGCTTTGAGTACCACTACGCACCTGCTAAACTACCCACCATAAACCGCGTCTTCTTCAATAGTGGAGGCAACCCATGAAGGAATCCGAGATTGTCACGCGCGATCAAGAGGTTATGAATGGAACACTCGTTTTCGCGGGTACACGGGTGCCAGTCGAAATCTTGATCCAGTATCTCAAGGCAGGCGACACACTGGATGCCTTTCTTAACGACTTCCCGACTGTCAGCCGCCAACAGGCTATCGCCTACCTCGATATGATGTTGGAAACGGCGGATGCGCGTACTGCTTGACGAAAACATGCCGTATAGACTCGCCAAGTTGCTTTCGCCGGAATTAGAGACTGAGACAGTCGGGCAGCGTGGTTGGAAAGGGATGACGAACGGCCAACTGCTGCGTTCAGCAGAAAAGGAGTTCGATGCCTTAATAACCACCGACAAAGGGATCCCCCATCAGCAAAATCTGCACCAAATCGATTTGGTAGTTCTGCTCATTGAAACGCGCAGCAACCGCTACGAACATATCGCGCCGCTTAAGGCACAGATTCTCCAGGCTCTAGGAGGTGCGCAGCCCGGTTAGGTAGTGCGTGTGAGAGGCTGATCCACGGATCAGCCAGCAACATCTCTTTGATCCCCTCTCCCCCTTCCCCTTTCCCCTTTCTCCCTAGAGGTCAACGAATTCGTTGCAGGCATCAAGAAAGAGTCCGGATGGCTATAAAACGGGGCGGGGACAGGTGGGGGCAGGAAAGATCCGCTTCTGCCGTCCGACCAGCTTCGACGGTACTTTCAGGTTCACGAGCAAAAGGACAGAGGGGTGCTTATGGTTCACGACGACGTGCTT
>JALZCF010000634.1 GCA_030863245.1 Chloroflexota bacterium | reverse complement strand
TAGCTAAAAAGCGCCTGTACTTCGCAGATGGCACAAGTGAGCCGTACGAGATTCTAATCTCGACGATGCCGCTTGATCTGCTCGTGCTTAACAGTAACCTGGACGACCTCAAACCGGCAACGCGCCTGCTCAAACACTCCAGTTCCAATATCGTCGGTTTAGGGCTCAAGGGGGCCCCACCGCCCGCTCTGCAGCGCAAGTGCTGGATGTACTTTCCGGAGAATAACTGTCCCTTCTACCGGGTCACGGTGTTCTCGAACTACTCCCCCCATAACGTTCCCGATATCGACAAGTACTGGTCATTGATGCTCGAGGTCTCCGAGTCCCCGTGTAAGCCAGTGAACCGTGCTGCAATGATAGAGGAAGTCATCAGTGGGGCGCTGAATACCAGATTGATCGAATCGAAAGATCAGGTTGTCTCTACCTGGATGTATCACGCCCCCTACGGGTATCCAACCCCCTCGCTCGAGCGCGACCAGGCGCTCGACGTGTTGTTACCGGCCTTAGGCGAGCATGACATCTACTCGCGGGGCCGCTTCGGAGCATGGAAGTACGAGGTATCGAACCAGGATCACTCGGTGATGCAGGGCGTTGAGTGCGTCAACAACGTACTGTTCGGCACAGATGAGGTAACGGTCTTCCATCCGACGATTGTAAACGGAAGATAGAGACGTATGTCAATGATTGGTAAATCACTTCCAAATGTCCAAATTGCACACTTGAAGGTGGGCATTACCACGATCCTGTTAGGGATAGGGCTGGGAGTGTTGGTATCGCACTATGGAGTGCTGGCGTTCGGGGCGGTCATGCTCCTTGGCCTGCTGACATTGATGTTTGTCAGGCCAAGGGCCGTAACCCTCGTCATCCTCTTTGTCCTATACGCTAACCTGGCCGTTGTCGCCAAGAGCCATTACGGCGTACCCCAACCCATTGCCGCATCCTTTTTCCTCCTGCTCGGTCTCCCCTTATTGAACTACCTATTTGTCCACCGTCAGAAGATAGTCGTCAACCGTGTCTTCCTTCTGATGGTGGTGTACTTGGCTGTCCTGCTTGTGTCGGCCGCCGCTTCAGAAGACGTTGGGCGTTCAGTCGGCAGAATCGTTGCGTATGTAACAGAAGGGTTGGTGTTGTATTTCTTGATTCTTAACACAGTGCGAAGCCCATCGCTACTCCGACAGGGAATCTGGGCGCTCATCCTCGCCGGTTGCCTCATGGGGAGTGTCTCTCTCTACCAGGAAGTGACCAGCGCCTACGACAATGACTTCGGGGGACTTGCTATCGCAAAAGCGTCAGAGATCGATACAGGGGAAGAGGACATCCTGGGAGAGGATATCAAACGACGCCGCCTTGCCGGACCCATTGGTTCGAAAAATCGATACGCACAGGTCATGGTGGTGCTGCTGCCTCTCGCGCTTCTCCGTGTTTGGGCCGACCGCTCATGGGCCCTGCGCATCCTGGCTGCCCTTGCCTGTATTCCAATTCTCTCTGGGGCGTTACTGACCTTCTCACGTGGTGCAGGAATAGCGGTTATTGCCACGCTTCTCGCGATGGCGCTCCTCCGCACGATAAACCCCCGGCACTTTTTCCTTCTCGCGTTTGTCGGGTCGCTCGTCGTGGTTGCTGCCGTACCGGACTATGCCTACCGGATCTCGACCGTGGTTGATGTGGCGGAACTGGTGAGCGGCAATGCTGCAGAGGCGGGCGGTTCTGTCCGTGGTCGGGCCACTGTCAATCTGGCAGCCTTTCATATATTTCTCGATCACCCCATCCTGGGAGTTGGACCAGGTCAAACGAACCGCTATACGGCAGAGTATGGCAACGAGGTTGGTTACAGAAGACTCGAGACTACCCGTAGAGCGCACAACATGTACCTCGAGGAACTCGCAGACAGTGGCCTGCTTGGGTTTACCATGTTCATAAGTATCGTGGGTTTGACCATGTACCAACTCATGCAGCTGCATCGCCGCTTTGCCGCGAGCCGCCCGGACGTTGCCTACACCGCGGCTGGTCTCCTGTTCGCGCTCATTGCCTACTTGATCACCGGGATGTTCCTGCACCTCTCCTACGTGAGGTACTACTGGCTTCTGTTGGCGCTGGCCGGAGCGGCTGTCCATATCTTTGATTCCCAAACTGAGACGCAGGCGCATCTGAACGCAACCCACGTTCAGGGCTCAAGGGCTTTGAACCAAGGAGCGTTGTGATCTTGGATATGAGCTCAACCGTCACATCACCAACTGCCGCCGCACCCCGCCAAAAAGGGGCTGAAGCGAAACGGCAGATCCGTGGCTCCAGCCTGTTGTTGGTTGGCAAGCTCTTCGCTCTGGCGGTGAAGTATGCCATCCCGATTCTTATCGTCCGGTATCTCTCCAAGGCGGATTATGGTGCCTTCGCCTACGCCCTCTCGTTCGTCGCGTTGGGCGAGACGATCATAACTTTCGGTCTAGATAGAGCGGTTACTCGCTTCGTGCCGATCTACGAGGAACAGCAGGACTACGACAGGATGTTCGGCACCATCATCATGGTGGTGGGCACTATTCTCTCGCTCGGACTCGCCTTGATTCTGCTCTTTTACAGCTTGCAGGGAGTCATTGCTCGCTCCTTCATCAATGATGATCAGGCACTCGTGCTGCTGCTCATCTTGATCTTTCTCTCGCCGGTCAAGGCGCTCGATACGCTGCTCAACGGCATGTTCGCGATCTTCTCCCACCCGCGTGCGATCTTTTTCCGCAAGTACCTGCTGGGGCCGGGCCTCCAGTTGACCGTCGTGCTACTCCTCATCCTCGGGCACAGCGACGTACGGTTCCTTGCGAGTGGCTACCTGGCGGCCGCTGCATTCGCTGTAGTGATCTACAGCGTGATTCTGTTTCGTGTGCTGCGCGATCGGCAGCTGTTTGAACACTTTAATCTACGAACGATACAGATTCCCGCGCGCGAGATTCTTGCCTTCACGGTTCCGCTACTCACCACCGACCTGGTGTACGTGGTAATGAACACCATGGACGCCATGCTGTTGGAGTACTTCCAGGGTACGGTAGATGTGGCGGCGCTCCGAGCAGTCCAGCCTACCGCCAAGATGAATCAGACGGTGCTCATGAGTTTCGGGTTACTTTTCATCCCGGTCGCATCCCGCATGTTCGCCCGGAATGATCGGGAGGGGATCAACGACCTCTACTGGCAGAATGCGGTCTGGATCGCGGTCGTCTCCTTCCCGATCTTCGCCCTGACCTTCTCGCTCGCGCGGCCGCTCACCATCTTTCTGTATGGGGAACGCTACGAGCAGTCGGCGATCATTCTGGCGCTGCTTTCCTTAGGGTATTACTTCAACGCCGCACTAGGTCAGAATGGGTCGACCCTCAAGGTTTATGGAAAACTGCGTTACGTCGTGGCGATCAATGCTCTTGTGGCCGTACTCAACCTTGGCCTGAACCTGGTTCTCATTCCGCGCTATGGCGCACTGGGTGCGGGAGTTGGCACCTTCATCACTCTGGTTATCTTCAAC
>JALZCF010000616.1 GCA_030863245.1 Chloroflexota bacterium | reverse complement strand
CGATTGATCCACCTGCCGGGTCACTCTGCAGATGGCATCGGCGTCTACGTCGACGGCGATAAGATCCTCTTCTCAGGCGACGCCGTCATGCCCGTCCCGTACTTCGGTGCGGGCGATCACACGGTTCTACGCCGCACCCTGCAGCGCGTCTTGGAGCTGGAGCCGGAAAGCATCGTGCAGGGGCACGGCGAGACGCTGCTACGGGGCGAGATCGAGGAGACGCTGGAGCGCCAGATCGCGTACATCGATTGTGTGGAGGAGATCGTCACGACACTTCATGCAGCAGGCGGCACTGTGGCAGAGTTACAGAGCGTGAGCATCGAAGAATGTGGCATGTCGGCAATTCCCCTGGATGGCCTGGTGCGGCAGCTACACCTCGCGAACATGGTAAAGTTGTACAACGAGCTGGAAGCGGAAATTGCTTGACAAATAGCGTACAGACTCTATACTTTGGTCACTAGCTACATGAGACAAGCTGTGATGGAAACGAGTACGGGAAGAACAATCGGTCCAGCGAGCGACGGATGGTGGGAGCGTCGCGCGGTTTTTTCTCGGAAAATCCTTCCGGAGCTGCCGCCCGAACGTTAGAGGGGCAAGTAAGGTGGGCCGGGGTCGCTCCCCGTTAGCAACGCGCCACATTGTCATGATGTGGAGCCGAGTGGCTCGCGACGTGCGAGCAACGAGGGTGGTACCGCGAGTTCTGACGCTCGTCCCTTGGGTGGGGCGGGCGTTTTTTGTTTCGCCTCGAGGATGGGAGGAGGCCAATTGGGGATTGAGAGGGCAGGAACGCTGAAGCGTGCACTACGAACTATCGAGGGAGGAGATGATGACTGAGCTTCTGTATCAGAGGGATAGCTATCGACGGGAGATGGATGCGACAGTGACGGAGGTGAATGAGAAAGGGGTGGTGCTGGATCGCACTGCGTTTTACCCCGGAGGTGGTGGACAGCCGGCGGATCGTGGCGTGCTGCGCGACGAGGAGGGCAATGAGTACCGCGTCACAGGTTTGACACGGGTAAGTGGAAAATTGGTCCACCTGTTGGAGGGTGATGCACGACCCGAGGTGGGTTCTAAGGTGCATGGCGAGATTGATTGGGAGCGCCGATATGAGTTGATGAGGACGCACACGGCGATGCATATCCTGTGCGGCGTCGTCTGGCGCGACTACGGGGCATCGGTGACTGGCGGCCAGATGGAGCCGGGAAGCGGACGCATGGACTTCGAGTTCGAGAGGATGCAGAAAGAGTTGGTGGAGGAGATCGAGGAGAAGATCAACGAGGAAGTCGAGGCAGGTCGCAACGTGCGCGTGCAGATCCTTCCGCGCGAGGAGGCATTCCAGATCCCCGATCTGATCCGCACCAAGATCAACCTGCTACCCGAACAGATCAAGGAGGTTCGTACGGTCGAGCTCGTCGGCCTCGATCTGCAGGCGGATGGTGGTACCCACGTCGCCAGCACATCGGAGGTTGGCAGGATCCGGGTGACGGGGTATAAGTCGAAAGGGAAGATCAATAAGCGGATCTATGTGGAGCTAGCGGAGTCCGGGGCTCGGGGAGCGGGGAGGGGGGAGCGGGAAGCGGAACGGCTGTAGGGGTGTGGGGGTGTCGGTTGGTCTGGGGTTAGGTGATTGGTGTTGAGGAGCGGATTCGGGGAGGCGGGTTGTGCGCTATCTTTATCGTCCCTCGGAGGTCGAGACGTTGATGGTTCGTGGGCGCTACGATTTTGTGAACGGCGACGGGGAGGTTTGGGCTTCGGAGGTGTGGGAGCGCTACCAGAACGACGGTTCACCGGTGCAGACATGGAGGAGTGAGTGGACGGGGGAGCGGGAGGGGCAACGGTTTGCGCTGGTGAGCCATAGTGTTGTGAGCCCGGAGGGTCTCGAGCGAGTGAAGCTGCGGCTCATTCTGCCGGATTATCCACAGCAGAACCTATCGGTGACGACGATGCCGGATAGTGTGCTTGTCAACGACGATGGGGACTATGATGAGCGTGCGCTGCCGGCCGGTTATGGAATCTTTGCACCTCAGCCCTCCCTAGCGCGCTTCGCCTTCCCGTTTGACCTAGCGAGTGAGGAGCGCGAACTGGGGATAGTTTTCTTCGTGCGTCTGCGGTTACAGGGTGGTCGCCTACACGGTCGTCCCACCAAGTTCGACTATACGCCGCTCGGTCTACGCGACTTCGAAGTAAGAGCCAAGAGCGTGCGGGGCAAGGGATGGCGCATGGAGGTACCAGGGCTGCCAAGGCAAGAGGGTTGGTTCGACCGTAACGGCACCTGCTTGCACTGGGTGGTGGATGATGGGAAGAGGTCGTGGGAAGCGCAACTGGCAGATTGGTTGACGTTTGGGTGACGTGTTGCATCAACGAGTGGGAATGTATGGCATTCAGCGAGGTCTCAAACCAAATCGATTTTGTTGCCCAGGAGCACGAGGTGCTGCGATTCTGGGAAGAGACGGACGCCTTCAATGAGCTGCAGCGCTTGCGTGCGACGAGCGCGAAGCGGTGGAGCTTTTTGGACGGGCCGATCACGGCGAATGGGTACATGGGTGTGCATCACGGGTGGGGGCGAACCTACAAGGATCTGTTCCAGCGCTTCAAGGCGATGCAGGGCTACAACCAGCGCTGGCAAAATGGCTTCGACTGTCAGGGATTGTGGGTCGAGGTGAACGTCGAGAAACAGTTGGGGTTCCAGAACAAGCACGACATCGAGGCGTACGGGCTGGCAGAGTTCGTGAAGCTGTGCAAGATGCGGGTGCTGCACTTCGCCGCGATTCAGACGGAGCAATCTATCCGTCTGGGCTACTGGATGGATTGGAACGACCCGGACGAGCTGCGCCGCCTGCGGGCGCTCCTGGAGCAGGACCCATCGCAAACGGCGACCGTACCGGGCACAGCAGGCCCGGTGAGCGGGGGCGTGGAGGAGATCGTCGGGCGGTTGGGCATGCCAGAGATCGGTGGTTCCTACTTCACCTTTAGCAATGAGAACAACTACATGATCTGGCATTTCTTGAAGAAGTGCCACGAGAACGGGTGGCTCTACCGGGGAACCGACGTGATGCCTTGGTGTATTCGCTGTGGGACCGGTATCAGCCAGCATGAGATCGTCACAGATGGCTACCAAGAGCTGACACACGAGGCGATCTTCGTTCGCTTTCCACTCGTGGGGCGTGGCAAGGAGGCGCTCCTTGTTTGGACGACGACGCCCTGGACCGTGACGAGCAACGTCGCAGCGGCCGTGGGGCCCGATCTAGACTATGTGAGGGTGCGGCAAGCGGATGGGTGGAGCTACTATCTCTCCAAGGGCGCGCTCGAACGCTCCCTCGACGGCGAGTACGAGGTCGTGCAGGAACTCAAGGGAGAGGAGATGCTTGGCTGGGAGTACGAGGGGCCGTTCAACGAACTCCCTGCGATGCAGGAGGCACTGGAGGGCTACACGCACCGCGTGATCCCGTGGAAGGAGGTTGGCGCGGAAGAGGGTACCGGGATAGTCCACATCGCGCCGGGCTGTGGTGCCGAAGATTTCGCGCTGAGCCGGGAGCACGGCCTCCCCGTCGTGGCGCCCCTGGAGGAGAACGGTATCTACGTCGAGGGGTTTGGCTGGCTTACCGGACAAAGCGTGGTGGGGGTGACGGACGATATTCTCCGATCCTTACGTGAGAAGGAATTACTCTATCGGACCCAGAGGTATCGTCACCGCTACCCTACCTGCTGGCGTTGCGGCACCGAATTGGTTTTCCGTCTCGTGGACGAGTGGTTCATCAGCATGGGACCGAACTATGACAAATCGCGCGAGGAACTGACGGAAGAGGAGAAAGCGCGCAGCCTTCGCTACCGCATCATGGATGTGGTGGACGATACCCATTGGGTTCCGAGCTTTGGTTATGATCGGGAGATGGACTGGCTGCGCAACATGCACGACTGGATGATCTCGAAAAAGCGATATTGGGGTCTTGCCCTACCTATCTGGGTCTGCGACGACTGCAGTCACTTCGACGTGATAGGCAGCGAAGGGGAGTTGAAGGAGCGCGCAGTCGAGGGCTGGGAGGCATTTGAGGGGCACACGCCCCATCGCCCGTACATCGACGTGGTCAAGATCGCTTGTATTGAGTGCGGGGGCACGGCAACACGCATCAAAGATGTGGGCAACCCGTGGCTCGACGCGGGCATCGTCGCGTTCAGCACGCTTCACTATCGAGAGGAACCCGCGTATTGGGAACGCTGGTTCCCGGCGGATTTCATCACCGAGAGCTTCCCTGGCCAATTTCGCAACTGGTTCTACAGCCTACTTGCGCAGAGCACGGCCATCGTGGGCCGCGCCCCCTTCCGCAACGTCCTCGGCTACGGCACCCTACTGGCCGAGGATGGGCGCGAGATGCATAAATCGTGGGGCAACGCCATCGAGTTCAACGAGGCCGCCGACAGGATGGGGGCGGACGTGATGCGCTGGCTCTACGCCAATGCTCGCCCCGAATCCGATCTTCTCTTCGGCTACACACTCGGTGACGAGGTGCGGCGGCGAGTGCTGATCCCACTATGGAATGTGTACGCGTTCTTTGTGAGTTACGCGAATATCGATGGATGGAAGCCGGAGACAGGAGATTGGAGCATTGAGAGTGGGACGTGGCAAAGGTCAAATCTTGCGGAGTCTAATCTTCTCGATAGGTGGATCGTCGAGCGGCTGAAAGAGACGACAGTAGAGGTAGCGGAGGGGCTGGAGAGCATCGACGCGCGACGGGCAACAGTGGCACTGGAGGCCCTGCTAGCGGATCTCTCAAACTGGTACGTGCGCCGCTCGCGCCGGCGCTTTTGGAAGAGCGAGACAGACGAGGACAAGATTGCAGCCTTCGCGACCCTCTACCATGTGCTCGCGCAGATGATCCGGTTAATGGCCCCCATCATCCCCTTCGTGACGGAGGCGATCTATCAGAATCTGGTACGCAACGTGGACCCGAACACTCCGACGAGCCTTCACCACTGTGAGTGGCCCGTGGCAGACGCAGACTCGCTCAACCGGGCCCTGCTCGACAAGATGCGCCTCGCCATCACCGTTGCGAGCTTGGGTCGCTCGGCTCGCAGCATGGCAGATATCAAGCTGCGCCAGCCGCTCCAACGGGCCCGCGTCCACGTCGGTACAGAACAGCAACGGCGCGACCTGCTCGAGGTGGCCGACGTGATTGCCGACGAATTGAACGTGAAGGAGGTCGAGGTGGTTTCGAGGGTCGGCGAGCTGGTGGATTACCGGCTCTTGCCAAACAATCGTGCGCTCGGCCCACGCTTCGGCAAACGATTCCCAAAAGTGCGCGCCGCGCTGGCCGCGCTCGATCAGTCGGAGGCGGCGGCTACCCTTCAGGAGCGAGGTGAGCTGACATTGGATGTCGAAGGGGAGCCGATCATCCTATCTGGCGACGACCTGCTCGTGCGAACGGAGTCGCGTGGCGGACTGGCAACGGCGAGCGAGCAGGGCGTGACGGTGGCGGTCGACACGGAATTGACGCCAGGTCTCATCCAAGAAGGCGACGCACGCGATCTCGTTCGGGCCATTAATTCCCTCCGGAAGGAGGCAGATCTCGAGCTCGACGAGCGCATTCACGTCACCTACCAGGCAGAGGACGGCGCGGCCAAGGTGCTCCGCACCTTTGGCGATTACATTCGGCAAGAGACGCTAGCCGTGAGTCTGGAGAAGGGAGAGGGAAGCGGCCCACTGGCGCAGGAGACGGTTGAATTGGATGGCGGGACGGTGACAGTCGGGATCCGACGGGCATCGTAGCTATAAATAGGACAACTATGACACCTGAAGAACTACTCGAAGAGATTATGCTATTGGACGAGGCGCAGCGAGAGCGGTTGTTTGAGATGATACGCGAGCGCCCATTGCTGCGTCGGCAACTGGAGGAGCGCCTAACCACTCCTGTAGAGACCGTGGAACAGACGGAGATCGTACCGGCCGTGGAGGGCGCTGCCGACTACAGAATTATCTGGGACGGTGGATCGAAAGGAAATCCGGGCCAGGGTTATGGCTCTTACCAGCTTACAGCGCTACGTAGCGGCAAGAGTCGGGTAGAGAAGCTGGAATTTCCCGGGAAGATGACGAACAACGAGGCGGAGTACGAGACTTTGATTAGCGCGCTCAACACACTCGGTACGAAGATACGCGAGCATGACAGGGACCCTACGAACTACTCACTCGATCTGCGTGGGGACTCGCTGCTTGTCATCAACCAAGTGATGGGTAAGTGGAAGGCCAAAGATGAGCGAATGGCGGCCTACCGCGACCGCGTTCGTGAGCTGCTCGAGCAGTTCGGCAGCTACACGTTGATGCACCACGATCGCAGCGAGAGTGTAGCAGCGCTAGGACATTAATGTTAGGAAATTCGGAGGGCGGAGGGCGGAATTGAACGGCGCGCTCTTGTATCACTCGCACTCTTTGAAACAGCAAAAGGAAAAGGAAGAGGAGAAGGATGGAGCCATATTTCAAGCCGGTATCAGCAAGAGTGAACTTTCTCGAGAATGAGAGAGAGATCCTTGAGTTCTGGAAGGAGAACGATGTCTTCGAGCGCTCGATGCGCGAGCGGGAGGGGGGGAAGCCCTGGGTGTTCTATGAGGGGCCGCCTACGGCAAACGGCCGGCCGCACATTGGGCACGTGTTGACGAGGGTATACAAGGATATCTTCCCCCGGTACCATACGATGAAAGGGCGCTACGTACGGCGCAAGGCGGGCTGGGACACGCATGGCCTGCCCGTCGAGATCGAGGTCGAGAAGGAGTTGGGGCTGAGCGGCAAGGAGCAGATTGAGGAGTTCGGGGTGGCGAGATTCAACCAACTCTGCCGCGAGTCCGTCTTCTCCAACATCGATATCTGGGAGGAACAGACCGAGCGGCTGGCCTACTGGGTCAACCTCGACGATGCCTATGTGACGATGCGCGACGAGTATATCGAGTCGGTGTGGAACATCTTGAAGCGTTTCTGGGAGGATGACCTGCTCTACCAGGGATACAAGGTGGTCCCCTACTGCCCGCGCTGTGGCACGCCACTCTCGTCACATGAGGTATCGCTGGGATATGAACTGACGGAAGACCCTTCATTTTACGTCAAGTTTCCGCTTCAGGACGAGCCGAACACCTACTTCCTGGTCTGGACCACGACACCGTGGACATTGCCCGGCAACGTGGCGCTTGCCGTAGGTGAAGATATCACCTACCAGCTCGTCGAGATGGGCGACGAGAAACTGTGGGTGGCGAAGGATCTCGCGGAGAAGGTATTGCCCCTCGGGGGTGAGGGCGAGTGGCAGGTGCTCAAGGAAGTCAAGGGTCGCGAGCTGGCAGGCAAGCGGTACCGCCCGCTCTTCCGCTTCCTGCCCTTTGAAGAAGACACCCACTATGTCGTGACGGGCGACTTTGTCTCAACAGAGGACGGCACCGGCATCGTCCACATCGCACCTGCCTTCGGTGCGGATGACATGGCGGTGGGACGGGCGCATAACCTGCCCGTGCTATTGACTGTGGCACCTGACGGTACCTTTGTGTCAGAAGTACGTCCGTATGCAGGGATGTTTGTCAAGGACGCCGACCCGGAGATCGTCCAGGACCTGGGGGAGCGCGGACTCGTACATTACTACACGACCTACGAGCACTCCTACCCCTTCTGCTGGCGCTGCAAGACGCCGCTGCTCTACTA
>JALZCF010000588.1 GCA_030863245.1 Chloroflexota bacterium | reverse complement strand
AAGTAGATCACCTCTACGTACCCCTGTCCGTGCGAGAACAGGTTAACACAAATCTCTTCCATAACTCAGCCGAGGAGCGTTAATCGAACCGGCCAGGTCACCTGTTTCCGGAACGGTTTGGCGATTCCGTAGCGGCTTGTGTTACACTCTCTTTGCATTCTGAAACTGCGGTGATAACCGCCCTGCGTGGCTACGCCTCGCACGCCGCCTGTTGCGCCTGAGAAGCGCCTTGCTGCCGAAACATGCTCCTTTCTGGCGACTCCACTACTACCAACTGCGTGGCATTCTGACCCGGTCCATGCTTGACTCCTCTACTAGCCAGATCAGGCACCTGGAGAACCGCATCGACCATTGGTACGGCACGAACATTGTCCGCACCTCCGCCGATGGGTGCCCCGCCACCGCCCACCGCTGGTGCTCTACCCGGGAAGGAGTAACCCTTCCGACGGAAGAGCGCGGGTTTCACTACCACTTTACCATTGTGCATGAGGCGCAGTGATTAAAAAACACTGGAAGTTTGCAGAGTACCCGAGCCACTGGAAGAAGGGCAAGCCTGCATGCTTTCCCAAGCAAGCCTGGAAAGAAGCCAGCCGGACGATGTCAGACGCCGAAGCAAGAGCCTATTTTGAAGCGTGGATCGTCCTCCACCCACGCCAGTTGCTCTGGCAGCGACTACGCCTCAATATCGTGCGCGAAACCTTTGTCAAGGATCTGCTGACAGCGGTAGGCTATAGCTAATAGACTTCACCCCATGCACATCTCCTACTTCTACGATTGCCCGCTGCCCGCCCAACTCGCCGCCCCCATCCAGATCCTCAACACCTGCCACGCTCTCTGCGACCACGCTGCTTCCGTGACGGTCTACACGGGGCCGCTGGGCGCGCCTGTTGAGGCGTGCTTGGCAGCGTACAATGTATTGTCGAACCCGCGTCTGCACATCGTTCCCTTCTTTGTTGGCCCGCTCCAGCGCTTCACGCTGCACTGGCGGCTGGAGCGAATCCTGCAGAGTATCCCCTCTTCTTCGCGGCACGTCGTCATCTCGCGGGGGGAGACCGGCCTGATGCTCTTTGACTGCCTGGGCCAACTTGAACGTACCCCTGGTCAGCGCTATCTCTACGAAGCGCATCGGCTATGTTACTCTCAGGTCGCTGAATGGTACACGCCCCGCTTCCCCCTCTTCCGCTCTTGTCAGATCGCCCATGCAACCCACCGCACCCGTAGGCTCGAAGCGGCTGCGGTAACAGGCGCAGACGCCCTCCTCTGCCTGACACCGGACGTTCAACGTGCTCTGGCAGATAACTTCCCGTTCACCTGTCCCTCTCTGATCCTCCCCAGTGGGACCGCTGTGCCGGAGACGGAAGCGCTCGGCGACGCGGCGCGGGATATTGACATTCTCTATGCGGGCAAGCTGCAGCGGCGCAAGGGCGTCTACGACCTGGTGGCGGCGATGGCGTACCTCCCCCACCGTCGGCTCTGCCTCGTAGGTGGCACACCTGCCGAGGTCGAGGCCTTGAAACGCTTCGCCGCGGCCAGCGGGGTGGCGGAGCAGCTCACCTTTGCCGGCTACATTCCGCCTGCGCAGGTCCACAACTATTACCTCCGGGCGCGAGTAGGAGTTTGTCCCCTCCCCCTGGGTGAGAGCACCATCGCCGAGCAATTCACCAGTCCGCTCAAAATCCTCGACATGATGGCTTGGGGCGTGCCCATTGTAGCGACCGATCTGCCATCAGTGCGCCAGATTCTGCACCACAACCGGACAGCGCTGTTGGTGGAACCGAACAACCCTCATTGTCTGGCACAGGCAGTACACACCCTTCTGGCGGATCGGGCACTGGCCCAGCGGCTGGTCATCACCGCACGATCGGAGGTGGAGCGGTATTCCTGGCAGACGCGGGCTGAAAGACTTTACTGCTTTCTCAGCACCTTGCCCTGGTGAGCTGTTTCGCCTGGTACTCTGCATAGAGCGGTTGGGCGCGATTGGACGGCTGGGGCGTGCAGCGTGACAAAATAGGCTTCTTGTGGAGGTCGACCTGTCAGACTATCAAGACTTCGCCGATGCCTATCAGCAAATTGCCACGTTTCTCGAGGACGTTTACATGCACAAACGCATTCACTCGGCCTTGGGCTATCTGACACCCACCGAATTCGAGGAGCAATGGTACGCCCAATAACATTATGTCTTCATCGAAAATTCCAGCCCTCCCAACACCATCAAATCGGAGGCGAATTCTGGCAACGAAGCAGCACCTACGCGTGCGCTTCACTTAACCTGACCCGTTTTCTGTCCAGTTTTTGGGGCGCAGTACAAGGTAATCATTGTGAGACCCGTATTTATAGGTGGATGTCCTCGAAGCGGAACAACACTATTGGGAGCGATGCTGGGTACCCATAGCGATGTTGTAACGATACCAGAATTCCAAACCAAAATCGATATTATACGTCGATTACCAACTAATGGTGTAGATCCTGGTTCTGCACACGATATCGCAGGTTCCGCAGGCATTTTACTGGAATTTGTCAACGACTGGCGTCTCAAGGACTGGGGTATTGATCTTAAAGAAGCGGCGGCTAGTTTGTCGCCAGAAATTTGGAAAAGGGCATCACACAGAGTGTTAATTGAGAGGTTTGTAGATCAGTATGGCATGAAGAATGACAAATCTCATGCAACACTGTGGGTTGATCACACACCTTCCAATAGTCGATTCGCAGCCACTCTACTTGATCTCTTTCCCGATGCAAAGATGCTCCATATCGTACGTGATGGAAGAGCGATCGCATCTTCCGTGATGCGTCTGGATTGGGGACCTAATACCGTGCTCAAAGCGGCACCTTGGTGGGTTGAGCGAGTAGCATATGGTCTCGCCGCTGAGACGCTTTGGGGGGTAGAGCGTGTTATGCGAGTTACCTATGAAGGCCTAGTGGCTGATCCCGCTCCTTCTCTTCAGAAGATATGTCATTTCCTGGGTATTGACTACCAGCCAAGAATGGTAGAAGCTAACGGATTTACTGTACCGCAATATACGGCCAGTCAACACACTCTAATAGGAAGCCCGCCCCGGACTGATCGGATCAATGCATGGGAGAGCATCCTCACTGCACGTCAAGTTGAAATCTTCGAGAGTCGTGCAGGTAGTTTCCTACATCAACTGGGATACGAGGCATGCTATGGTTTGCAAGCACGACAGGCCACGAATGCCGAAAGAGCTTCCCTGCATATTAGCGAACTTTGCCACAAATGGATCATTAATAAGACCCGTTATCTTGCCCGTCGGCGCCTGGCACATTAGGAACCATCTAATGTCTAGCTTCCACTCTAAGCCTGAGTTTACTTGGTAGCAGTGGAGTTAGATAGCTTCTAAGTGCGCAGGAACTAAAGAGTTGTCAACTGAGAAAAGTGAAGGATGTTAATACAGGAAAATCCACAGGTAACTGAGACTACAACGGTCCCACCGCTACGAGTCCTGCAC
>JALZCF010000571.1 GCA_030863245.1 Chloroflexota bacterium | reverse complement strand
CCCACCCGGTGTGCAAGAACGTGCCTATGCTAAACGGTTTGGGGAGGACATACACTGCTTGCCCGAGGATCGCTTGCATCGCTAGCCCTTGTTCCGCTGTCTCCACACAGACAATCACGGGAATGGTCTTCCCCGCCTGGCTTAGGTTGAGGCTTTGGACATAGCGTGCTCCCATCACTTCGCGGCCAGCCACCACATCAAGGATGATGAGGTCAGGCTTAACCCCTATCCTCTCAAGGGGAAGGGAATACCCCAGCACGCCGATTACATTCCCGTAGCCCTCGCTCTTCAGAATCTGCTCCATCAGTTCCAGCAAGAACGGTTCGTTATCAAGGACGAGAATCCGAGGGGACATAGCGATATCACTTTTCCCGCTGTCCTACCAGCGGGTGATCTGTCAGGCAGCGCATGCTACCTGAACGCTTTTCGTGTTGGCTTTAATAGGGATAGACGTGACAATCGTGGAGAGCTGTCACGGGTACGGTGAGGGGTAGGCCAGGGGGCAGATCGACCCGTCGCTCTGCCGCGTGGCCAGCCCTTAAGGGGGAGGCATCACGGCGGAGGAAGCAGCCAAGCGCCCAGCGGAGTCATCAAACACGCAATAGAAGGTTGTTTTTGCTGGGTCTTGCGCATGACCTCTTCCCTGGTCCAGCTCGCTTGCCTGGGCCGCTGTTTGTGGATAGAAGCACAGATTAGTGTAAGGATAACACTTTCGAGACGAGACGCAAAATGTGCTAGCAGCGGGGTAGAGTGGGCCGAGTCGGAGGTCGCGTTGAGGAGTAGCCATCCCTCGGCTTGCCGCCGCCAGAGCTCGCTCTGCAAGAGGTTCGGCTCTGGCGGTGGGGCCAGCCCGCTGTCCATCGCTAGGTGCTCGTCCATCTCACTCTATTCCACTTTGCGTCTAGCCCAGAAAGTATTATCCTTACACCAAGTTTTTCTTCTCTCGATCAACAGCGGTCCAGGCAAGCGATCCGGACCAGGGAGGAAGTCATGCGTAGGAACCAGCAAAAATACCCTTCTATGCCGTGTCTTACCCCCCCAGGCGCTTGGCTGCTTCCTCCGCCGTGATGTCTCCCCCTTAAGGGCTAGGCCAGGAGCCCCTGGTCTAGCCTTCACCGTACCCGTGACAGCTCTCCGCGATTGTCACGTCTATCCCTATTAAAGCCAACACGAAAAGCGTTCAGGTAGTATGCACTGCCTGACAGATCACCCGCTGGTAGGACAGCGGGCACACACACGTCATCATGGATCTGGAACAGAGCGGTTCCACACCTCCATCGCACTGGATGTCCGGACGACAACAAATAATAGTAGAGGGCAAGATGGTTGCCGTGAACCGAGAGCGCCTGAGACAACGTGAGCAGATCAATAGTCACCTCTCTCGTTTGAAGCAGCGTGTCTTCAAAAAGGTGGTGATCGAGCGTCTGCTGATGGTATGGGCGACTCTTATCCTGCTGACACACGCTTTCATGGTGCAGCATGAGACCGATGATTTATTTATCAGCCTTCGTTACGCGCAGAACCTCGCCACGGGGTTAGGGCCCGTTTTTAATGTGGCCGAGGCTGTGGAAGGGTACACCACACCACTGTGGGTGTTTGTGCTAGGAACGCTAGCTCGCCTGGGTGCGCCCCTTCTGCTCACGGCAAAGTTGTTGGGCTTGTTGGGTGGCATGGTGACGCTGTGGTTGCTGCCGCAGGTGGCACGCGCGTGGAAGTGGCCCGGCGGGATGCTGGCAACACTGCTACTGGCGCTTAATACTACCTTTGCGGTGTGGACTATGGCTGCCATGGAGATGACGCTCTTCAGCGCGCTGTTGCTGGCGGCGCTGTGGGCCTTGGGGACTCGCCGCTGGTCGTCGAGCGGTTTTCTCTTTGGACTGGCCGTTCTCACCCGGCCGGAAGGCAGCTTCTGGTTGGGCATCAGCCTGCTGTGGTTGCTCTGGCATCAGCGGGAGGCAAGACAGGTCGTATGGCGGCCTGCAGCACAGATCCTAGGGGCAGCCGCGCTGCTGGTGGTGCCCCATGAACTGTGGCGCCTTGCCTACTATGGCGAACCGTTGCCCAATACCTTCTACAACAAGGTCGGCCTTTCCTCCACCATGCTCCGTCGCGGGTTGGACTACCTGGGCGCGGCTGCCTGGGATTACCGGCTAGCGCTCACCCCCTTCCTGGCCGTGACTCCGTTGATTCCCGCCCTGTGGCGAAAGGGCGGGAGCCTCTTCTTTACTCTCCTGCTCGGGCAGCTCGCGTACGTGCTCATTGTGGGTGGGGATTGGATGGTAGCCTATCGCTTTCTGGTTCCCGCCGTGCCCCTCATGCTCCTCCTTGTAGCACGCATGCTTTGCCTTGCTTTCAACCGGATGGCCAACGATGGGAAACGTCTCCTTGCGGCAAGCGCGATCCTGCTCTTCCTCGCACTCAATCTGCTCACCGCCGTGCACTGGCACACACGACTGCAGCCGGATTGGTTCTTCATCCAGCGCTGGGTGCCGGATGGCCGGCTGATTGCGGCTACGGTCGAAACAAGCTGTGAGCCAAGGACCTCGTTAGCCGTGTTCGCGGTGGGCGCGCTAGGCTATTATGCACTCGATTACCGTATCATTGACATGTTTGGGCTGGTGACGCCTGAAGTGAACCAGACGCCGGGTGGGGTGATAGGGCAGGGCATGGCGGGGCATGAGCGATTCAATGCGGTGGCCGTTCGAGCCATGCAACCGGATTTGTATGTGTTCCATGCCGAGTTGGATCAGGCACCGATTCAGAGCGAGGCCGGGTGGCGGGAGGGCCACTTGGCCCACCTCATCCAGCAGTTCACAGATGATCCCACCTTCTGGGCTGAGTACGGTACGCGCACCCTGGAATTGGAGCCCGGCCGCTACTGGAATTTTGTCGCCCGCCACGATGCGCCTTGTCAGTGGGAGTGATGGCGCTCAACTGCTATAGTAATCCACACTTAGGCTGAGGTGTTAGCGGCATCTATTCTTACCGGTTGCCGAGTTGAACAAGAGGTCTTATAAACGTATGCCCACGCGGGACCATCGAGAGCAAATAACATTCGCGACTCTGATGATTGCGGCGGGGGTTGGCTTGCTGGTTGGATGGAAAGCATTCTGGTTTCTTACCGATGATGCGTTCATTGCTTTCCGCTATGCCAGCAACAGCATTCAAGGCTACGGGTATGTCTGGAACCCACCGCCCTTCCAGCCGGTTGAAGGCTACACCAGCTTTTTGTGGGTGCTGCTGCTCGACATCGTTTGGCGGACGAGCGGCTTCGAACCACCTGTTTCAGCGAATGTCCTCTCGCTCCTCTTCTCCTACCTGACGCTGATCTTGGCTTCAGTTATGGTGATGAGGCTCGAGTGGGCTGCACCGCTGCGAAGGTATAGATTCGTTTTTCTGCTTTTGCTCCTTCTCTTCCTCTTATCAAATCGGACCTTTTTGGCATGGACCAGCTCTGGGCTGGAGAATGCCATGTTCTGTTTTTTTGTTACGCTGTGGGTGTTTGTGCTCTTCCACATCCACCCCCCTGCAAGAAAAATCTTCTTGGCGGCGCTTGTCGCGTCAGCACTGGCCCTAACTCGGCCTGAAGGTCTCCTGTACTGCGCCGGGACCGTGGCGATTTCTGTACGCTTCTTGTTCAAGCAGAACGGCTTGAGTAGAGCGCACTATCACACTCTGCTTGGGCTTACCCCGCTGCTTATGGTTTGCCTCCATCTGATATGGAGATTTTGGTTCTACAGGAGTTGGCTCCCCAACACCTACTACGCAAAAGTCGTTGCTCCCTGGCCGGAAAGTGGTGTGCGCTATATGCTCTCTTTCATTCTAGAATACGGCCTTTGGTTCTCTGCACTGATTGTCTTCGCAGGATTGATGGCGGCCCTTTTGACGTGGAAAGACCGTTTCAGACACGCCAATCAAGCAAGTGTTTTCACCTTTCTGATGAAACGACTGAGAAGCAAGAAATATCACCTTCGTACTGTTGTCGTGCTTGTCATGCTGCTGCACGTTAGCTACTACACCTTCATCGTCGGCGGCGATCACTTTGAATATAGAATCTATAACCAGTACATTCCATTCATCTTCCTCCTTTGCTTGTGGTCCCTGAACCGCTTAGCAATTAGGCAAGTCAGTCGTCCCGCGATTTTCGGCCTAGCTTTGCTCTCTGTTCTTGTATCCTTACCAGTACAGTGGACCCACTGGAGCGTAACTCATGACCTGAACACCCGAGAGGAGACACACATGATGGTCGTGCCTATTTCTCCTGAATGGCCTCCTCCGCTTCGTTGGTACTCCCATCTCTTTGACGACCTGCAATCCTGGTTGATTACCCATCACGTTGGGATGCGTCATCAAGAGCATAAAGTGTTCGCGCTGACTCAGCTTGCTGACCACCCGCCACGCGAAACAGGAATGCAACTTCCAAGGGCGGATTATCCGGTGTTTGCGACCTATGCGGTGGGGGTGCCAGGCTGGGTACTGCCCCATGTATCCATCATCGATACGCTTGGGTTGAATGATTACGTCATTGCTCGGACACCGATACCTGAACAGCCACTCCGTTTAATGGCGCATGAACGCCGTCCACCCGCTGGCTATCTCGAGAGCTTTCACCCCAATGTTCTCTACTCTGACGGAGAAGTCACGGTGCAACCAAGGGAAGAGCCTCTCGCAGAAACAGATATTCGCCGCATTGAGTCCTGTTGGAGGAAGTTGTATGAGGGTTCCTCGGAGAGCAGGCAGGGGATAAATGTGGCCGAGGTTAAGCGTTGCCGCTGAGTTCGCTGATCATCCTGCCCAGCTCATAGGCGACATCCCGTGTACCGGCGGGTTCTCTACCTTCTTGCCTGGTGCCCTCCATAAATCGGGGTGGTTTCCGGCTGCCCCCGGCTCACGCAACTTCCCTCCTTCTGGCCTGTCGTGTCCCTGCTCGTTCCCTACTGTCTGTGTTGTGCCGCCTCCATCCGCGGGAGGCGGTAGATCTGCTGGATCGTGACTTGCTCCTCCGCTACGGGCTTGCCTTCAGAACTTTGTCCACACTTTGGCGCGTTGTCAAAGGGCTGGTTTAGACCACTCGTTCTATACCGAACGCAGGTTAGGCTGTAGTGTAACCCCTGTCACCGCCTGGTGGAGGCAATCTGTTGGGAAAGCCCACCAT